>JAEOSD010000024.1 GCA_016840545.1 Promethearchaeota archaeon | reverse complement strand
CAATAATGGAAAATTTGAAATAACAAACCCCAATCTCTGCACAGAGTGTAGCGCTTGTAAAAGAAATTGTCCAACTCAAGCTATTGTCATGCAAGAACAAGCGGGTTGTGGATGTTTGTGGAATGTTAGGAATAGAGTAAAAAGCTCAAATCAATCGTGTAATTGTAGTTAAAATAATTGGTTTATAATCATGGAACAAAATAATAAATTAAGAGTTGACATTTATGTTCCATTAGATGCATGCGCCTGTGAATGGGATAAGTTTATGAATCGAATTTTTACTGTTTTAACACCTTATATCAAATATATTAATTATGATACTAAAAACCTTAATTCTGAGGAAGCAAGAAACCTAAATTTACATGGAAATACTATTGTTGTTGACAATAAGAAAAAATATACCTCTTCCTATTCATTGAAAACAGATTTGCCCAATTTACTTAGAGAAAAAGGTTTGATTTAATCCTATTGATTAAATTAGGGTGATCAAAAAATTAAAAAAATAGAATTTGAAATTAGTATACCTATAAAAGGACTCCAGCAAGGTAAAAAATATACCCTTAATGTTGAAAATGATACCACGTTCATAGAAACGTTAGCATTGGTGGATAAAATCGAGATGACAGAAACCAAGAACATGATTTTTCCCCTATATGAAGGCTATATTCATAGTTATCTTCAGCTTTTTGTAAATCTAGAAGAAGATTCAATATACGATGATGTTGGAGTGTATGCATATGCGCCTGATGAGCATGGAATTATGCAAAAGTTTAATCCTATTAGAGAAAATATTGAATTTAACTTATATCCTGATAGTTTGATTCAATTACAACCAGATGTAGGATGTTGATGAGAAAAGGTGAAAGAGAGATTGGATATTGGAACACTCAAAACAATAATACGGCAAAAATATGGTAAAAGTAATAAATATTTTGCGCACTATTTCCAAACTTAATTTTTTGGATGAAATCTTTCAAGAAATAGTAGTGAAAGATTGACAAAGGGATTGCCTCCTATATATAATATAAGAACAAACTTTAAAATTACTAAAAGGCATACTAAAAAAATTTTGCAAATAATTTTCAAAATAATTAAAAAACTAGTGTTTTCGATGAAGAAACCAAAAGTGATTTTTCTTTGTACTGGAAATTCGGCACGTAGTCAAATGGCAGAAGCATTTCTTAAAAAGCATGCAGGTAAGCATTTTGAAGTATATAGTGCTGGTTTCGAACCTCAAGATATAGATCCTTTTACAATAAAAGTAATGGAAGAATTAGGTTATGATTTAAAAGATCAATATCCTAAAGAATTAAAGGAATTCTTAGGGAAAGTTCACTTCGAAATTGTTATAACATTATGTGAAAAAGCTGAAAAGATCTGCCCAATTATTCCTGGAGTAAGTACTAGGTTATTTTGGTCATTTGAAGACCCTGCCGCATTTGAAGGAACAGAACAGGAAAAAATCAATAAATTTCGACAAGTCAGGGACCAAATTCATGAACAAATTCAAGTATGGTTAAAAGAAAGAGGAATTTTAAAGTAAATCATCTTTTTTTGAAACCAAGTAAAAAATATTTTGTTTTAACTACTCCTTTATTTTAAAATCTGAAACTTAAAAAACAATTATTTATTTAATTTTTCTATTAGTCATGGATATTTTCACTCACTTTATAATCGGAATACTTGCCAGTATTTACGGCCTTAAATCTGTACCATTTAGCCTTGTAATTTATGCAGTTATAATGTCAGTAATTGCTGATTTTGATATATTTCTAGAACCATTGCGTTTGATTAAAAAGTCAAATTTTTTATCCCATAAAGGGTTATCCCATTCATATTTTACTGCTTTATTATTTTCGTTTTTTACAGCAATATTATTTACCTTTATTACCAATGAAAATTTCTTGATTGCTTGGATTATTGGATTTCTTTTTTATAGTCTACATGTTACACTGGATCTAATAACAGCATCAAAAATTCCGATATTCTATCCTTTTTCGAAGAAAAGATATAGATTTTTCATAGATAGAGCTATCAATTTATTTTTAGCTCTAATCTCTGGACTTGTTGTTTTGTCTTATCTTTTAATGTTCTTTTATTTACCAGAATTATTCTTTTCTAATTTATATCATTATATTTTTGGATTTTATCTCGCATATTTCTCTTATCGGTTCATTTCTAAAATCTGGATTCAATTCAAATTACCTAAAAATTCTCTTTACATCCCCGGTATTCTTCCATTTGTTTATTTTATTTATGAAAATAGTTCTTTAGAAAACTCCAATTTATATAAATTTACAAAAAAAATTCAATTTTCAAACAAAAATTCCCTTCTTTTACAATCTGAATTATCTAAAAGCTCCGATGATATAAAGTACTATGAAAAGGCTCTAAAAATTTCAAAAGATTATGTATTTTTTACTAAGTGGGAAGCAGTCATTCCAATAATAGAAAAAGATGATGATTATTACACCTTACTTTTAATATTAACAGAAAGTTATTTTTCAGGCTCAGCTTACACACTCAAAGTAGTATTTAATAGAAAATCAGATACGATTGAAAATATATCTGGCGGATTTAACTTGTTTAAATTATAAAACATCGCAGATATCTATTCTTTTTTACAGTTAAAGACTATGTAAGTAAACCTAAAAATAAATCAAATTTAAATCTCTTTTTAAGTGAAAGATTTTCTATTTATGATAAATATTTAAATATATGTTTATCTGAAACACTAATTGTCAAATCTAATTTGAATAAAAAATTAAATTATAAAATATATAGAAGTGATGAAAATATGGAACGATCAACGAAAAGAATTCTTGCAATAGTTCTTGTAATAGCAGTCGCAGGTGCTGGTCTCGGAATTGGACTGTGGTTTGTTTTCGCGCCACAAGAATCTATCTTTGAAACTCCTGGAGTTTCAGGTGTTTCTGATGATCGATTAATTAAAATTGGCTTACTTGGAGGTATAACTGAAATACAAGGAGAAGGAAATTATGAAGGTGCGTGGTTAGCAGCCTATAATATCAATCAAGCTGGAGGAGTCCAAGTTAATGGTACAACCTATTATATAGGGCTTGTAGCTGAAGATACGGATGAATCAAATCCTGTCCTTGATGTTACTAAGGGAGTTTCCGCGGCTGAAAAAATAATTGAAGTAGATGGGGCAGAATATATCATCGGAGGATTTAGAACAGAAGCTTTAAAAGCCTATGTTGAAGTTGTTATGGATGCTAAAAAGTTATTCCTTGGAACTGGAGCATCAACAGATTATTTCTGCGGTAATGTTTACGGAGAAGCGTATTCAAGTTACACTAGATATAAATATTGGTTTAGGACTATGCCTATTAATTCATCTGCATTAGGAGGATCGCAAATCACCATAATGGCTTATCTCGGGGGATATTTGAGTGCTGTACTTGCCAAACCTGTAACTAAGGTGGCGATTTTACGAGAAGCTTTAGACTGGACCATTCCAATGGCTAATGCACTTAATACCTATCTCCCATATTATGGATTTACAATAGTAGCTGACATTCAATATCCAATTACAGCTACAGCAACGGATTTTGCTACTTACTGGAATCAAATCGAGGGATTAGACGCGCAAATAACAATTCCTGTAATCTCAGCTCAAGGTGGACTTTACATGATGTCTCAATATGCAGCTCTCCAACCCCAATGTCTTATAGTAGGCATCGATGTCCAATCACAGTTAGATACATTCTGGACCGATACCAGCGGAGATTGTAAGTATGAAACTATAATGCAGTCAGTTCATAGAACAAATAAATCAGACTTAACAATAGCCTTCTGGGATGACTTTGTGGCTACATTTGATCATGAACCACTATACACAGCCGTAGGAGCCTATGACTCTGTAAATTTAATAGCTGATGGTATTAACGCAACTGGAAGTTTTAAGGCTCAAAGGCTAATAACTTGGCTCGAAAGCTTTACGAGATCTAGTCCAATGATTGGAAAAAGTGTTACAGCGAGTCACATCGCTTGGAATCCATCTCACGATTTAGAAGTGGGTTGGCCATTTGGTACTACTTTATACTGCCAATGGCAAGCAGATGGTTCAAAACATGTTATTACATCTGGAAATTTACTTTATCCAGATAGTATAGTAACAGGACCTATATCGCTCCCTCCTTGGGGTATTAATGACTAAAAAGAAAACAATCTTGTAATAAACTCAAATCAAATATAATTATTTTTTTTCTTTATTTATTAGAAGGATAAATTTATTTATTAAATAAAATTAGAAATTTAAAGAAAAGCTTTATAAACTTTTAAAGTGAAATTAAATTTATAAATAATTTAACGAATAAATTGAGGATAAAGAATGGTACCTATTGCTGAAGTAATAATTTTCGGAACAATTGAAGCTTCTGTTTATGGTTTACTTGCTTTGGGATTCTCTTTAGTATATGGAGTTGGGGGAATCTTAAATTTATCGCATGGATTATTTTATTTATTAACGGGATATATTATATTTTGGACATATACTACAATAGGAATAGTATGGGCAGTAATACTGGCATTAATAATAATTATAATTGTTGGAGGACTTTCTTATCTTTTGCTAATAAAACCATTACAGGAAAATCACGTGGCAATTCTTATTATCACATTTTCATTGGGATTCTTTGTTGAACAATTTATAAAGGTTTTTGGAGATGCTATACCACATACAGTTCCGAGTTTTGTAGGAGGTGCAATTACAATATTGGGGGTACCATTTCCATCACAATTTTTCGTTATATTAATTGGTTCATTTATTGTTATAGCTATAACAGGATTATTTATAAGTAAGTCAAAAATAGGAAAATCTATTAGGGCAATTTCTCAAGATAGAGAAGCTGCAATGTTAATGGGCATCAATGCAGATAGAACTCTTATGTATACTGTTATGATTTCAGCAGCTCTAGCAGGTATAGCTGCTGTTTTATATGTACCTGCTTCTTCTATAGCACCCCATATGGGATGGGATGTTTTATCAAATTCATTTGCTATAGTAATTTTTGGTGGATTAGGAAGTTTAAAAGGGAGTGTAGTTGGTGCTTTCATCCTTGGATATACGCGTAGTTTTGTGAATTACTTCATCGATCCTGCTTTTTCTGCTTTAGTACCAATAGTAGTAATTATATTAGTACTTTTAATTAGACCTAGAGGAATTTTTGGAAAAAAAGAGGTATATTAAATCATTAGATAAGGAGAAATTTTAAAAAATGTCAGCAAAAAGTTTGTCAAAAGGTAAGGGTCGTGTAAAAAAAAAATTATCAGGATCCAAGTCATACCTTCTTAATTGGTCTAAAACCTTTAGAGGAAGGTTAACAATTATTTGTTTAATTGGTCTTTGCCTTATACCTTTACTCACTCAAAATAGATATTATTTAGGGATCTTTATCACTGCTATGATCTTTTCAATATTTGCCGCAAGTTGGGATTTTTTGGCTGGTTTTACAGGACAAGTAAGTTTTGGGCAAGCAATTTTTTTTGGCATATCTGGCTATATCACATCATATTTCATTCGTTATCTTTATTTGCCTTGGTGGGCATCACTCCTAATAGGGTCTTTAGTAGGAGTAGCATTTGGGCTATTAATTGGAATTCCTGCCCTTAGGCTTAAAGGACCTTATTTAGGCTTAGCTACAATGGTACTCGGTCTAATAATGTTCTATACATTCTTGAATGTTAAGTTTGAACCTTGGTTGGGGGGGTCTGAAGGAATTTCAAAAATACCACAAATATCAAGGAATGCTGTTGAGACATACTATATACATTTAATTTTTATGATAACTTCTTTTTTAATCTTAATATGGATTGGTAAATCAAAAATGGGAACGGTCTTTAAATCCATCCGGGATGATGATATAGGAGCAGAAGCTTCAGGAATCAATTTAACAAAGTATAAATTAATCGCATTTATGATAAGTGCATTTTTTGCAGGTATTGCTGGTGGTTTATTTGCTATGCATAATCGAGGAGTAAATCCTGGAGTATTTCAACCCCTTTATTCATTTTATGCAATAGTTATGGCATCTTTAGGAGGAATAGCAACAATTTCGGGTTCAGCATTAGGGTCATATTTCTTTTGGTTTGCCGCTGAACTTTTTAGTGAATGGCCTGATGTCTCAGTATTTATTTTTGCGATAATTTTAATTTTAGTAATAAGATTTGCTGAACATGGGATTTTAAAACCAGTATTAGAGAGACTTAAAGATATATGGGACTTGGTATTAGGAAAGTAAATAAGATATGTGAGAGTGAAATTGAAAATGGGAGTTATTTTAGAAGTTAAAAATCTAACGAAGAAGTATGGGGGTTTAACAGCTGTTAATGACTTTAGTTTTGAAATTAAACGTGGTGAATTTATAGGCCTCATTGGACCAAATGGAGCTGGAAAAACAACTGTTTTTAATTTGATATCTGGGTTCCAAAGACCGAATTCAGGGACTATTAGATTTGATGGAAAGGACATTACTGGCATGGCACCCTATAAGATAGTCAATCTAGGGGTTGCACGTACTTTCCAATTAGTAAGATCTTTTAAACTTTTAACTTTATTAGATAATATTTCAGTTTCTTGTCTTTCATCACGAGGTAAAAAAGTGGCAAAGGGTCATGGAGTAGATGAATATGCCAGTACTATATTGGCATCAGTAGGATTGGTGGATAAAGCTAGAATCCCTCCAATTATTTTACCTCATGGTGATTTAAGGAAACTACAAATTGGTAAAGCTCTTGGGACAAATCCCCAACTATTACTTCTTGATGAACCATTTAGCGGTCTTTCTCACGAAGAACAAGATGTCATAACAGATTTAATTATAAAATTACATGATGATGGAGTAACAGTTTTTATGACGGGACATGTATTACGAGAATTAATGCATCTTGTACCAAGGGTAATAGCAATGCACCAAGGTAAATTTATTATGGATGGAACCCCCCAAGAAGTAGCAAAAAATAAAATTGTATTAGAAGCATATCTAGGTAAAGGTGAGGTATTTGCTTGAAATAAAAAAAGTTTATCATTATTATGGAAAAGCCAAATCGCTTGAAGAAGTAAATTTAAGCGTGGAAGAAGAAGCTCTTGATGTTGTAATAGGCCCCAATGGCGCGGGTAAATCAACTCTTCTTAGAGTGATTTCCGGGTTAGAAGAGCCTGATAGAGGTAAAATCATCTTCAAAGGAGTAAGAATTGATGAAGAAAAACCTCATATAATTGCGAGAATGGGAATCGCCCATTGTCCAGAACGTCGTAGGTTGTTTTATGATATGACGGTTTTAGAAAATCTTGAACTGGGAGCCTATTCATTAAAGGATAAAAATTTCAAAGAATTGTTAGAATTCGTTTTCGAAATATTTCCACGCCTAAAAGAAAGGAGAAAGCAACGAGCAGGAACTTTAAGCGGTGGTGAACAACAAATGCTAGCAATCGCTCGTTCTCTCATGTCTAATCCGAAACTTTTACTAATGGATGAACCATCTTTAGGTTTAGCTCCTAAAATTAAGACAAGCATATTCGAAGCCATTGGAAAAATCAAGAAAGAAGGAACAACAGCACTTTTAGTCGAACAAGATGCTGTATTAGCTATGCAAGTAGGAGAAATTATCCATGTTCTAGAAGAAGGTAAAATTGAAATGAGAGGGACTAAAGAACAATTAGAAAAGGAACCTCGAATTAAAAAAGTTTATTTAGGAATATAAAGAGGTAAAAAATTTGTCTGCTTCATTAGAAAAATTATTGAGGGATGCTAGGATTGATTTAATTTTAGCTCGTATAGAAAAGGATCCAACTGTTATCAAAGAAGTGATAGATTACTTAAATAGTGATATTAGATCAATCCGTTTTAATTCAATATATGTACTAGGTGAATTAGGTGAAAAATGTGGTGAAGAGGGAGTTAATAGTTTGATAAAATGTTGTGGAGATGAGGACTGGAGTATCTGTCGTGAAGTTGCCCGATCTTTAGGAAGGATTGGAGTTAACGCAAAGGAAGCCGTATCAGAACTATCCAAATTATTAAGTAATAAAGAAGAGTCAATACGTAAAGAAGCAGCAATTGCTTTAGGTAAAGTAAGAAATCCTACAACAGAATCGTTAACTAGTCTAATTGAAGCTTTAGATGATAAAAACGAAGAAGTAAGAACAGAAGTTGCTAGCGCTCTTGGAAAAATAGGGCCTGAAGCGTATACTGCAATTCCCCATTTGGTGAAGAACCTTAAAGATATAAGTTGGACTGTTAGAACTGCTTCTGCGCAAGCGGTAAGTCAAATTGGTAAAGGATATACAAAAGCTATTCCAAGTTTAATCTCTGCACTTGAAGATAAAGATTGGAGAGTAAGATATAGAGTTATTAAAGCATTGGCAGAATTTGGCGAGGAATCAATACCAAGTCTATTGGATAGTTTAAATCATAATAACCCAATTGTAAGAAAAGAAGCAATCGAAGCTTTAGGAGAAATTAAAAAATCAGATCCTAAAATTCTTGACAATTTACATTTTTTATTAAACGATACGGAAGAAACTGTCCGAGGAAAAGCTGCTGATGCTCTCCGTAATATTGGAAAAGATTCAATTCCGGTATTAATTAAATCATATGATGATAATCTAAAATTTCCAGTGATTTGGATACTTTATTGGATAATTAGCTTTTTAGCTGTACCATATTGGCTTCTTTTCGAACAAATTTTCATCTTAATTTTAGCTTTATTTCTTTCCCTAATTTTTACATTTAGGGTTATAATAAATCATTTTAAGGCTAACTATAAACGTAAAATATTGCTTATTTCTGCTATTGGTGGAATTGGTAAAGATGCTAAAGAAGCTATCCCATTTATGATTGAAAAATTGAAAAGTGGAAAAAAGTTTATTGGAGTAGAAGCTGCAAGGGCGTTAGGAAGAATTGGAATAGGTTCAGAAGATGCCATAAAAGCTCTTGAATATGCCTTAAGTGATAAATCGGATATTATACGTCGAGAGGCTGCACTTTCTTTAGGTAATATGGGTATATATGCCAAATTCGCAGTTCCATCATTGATAAATGCTTTAAATGATAAGCACCCAGATGTTAGATGGAGATCTACTGAAGCGTTAGGAAAAATTGGTTTAAATACACCAGAAGTCATTTCAAGTTTAGAAAATCTAATTCATGACGAATGCGATTATGTATGTGAATCCGCTATACTTACTTTGGACGGCTTAACAGAAGAGTAATATAATTAATTTTCAAAAGATTTTTATTTAATATCGAATCATTTGAATTTATATGAATTACTAAATATATGAGGTATTTATGAAAAATGAGTGAAGAAAATCCATATGCATCAAAACCTTGGCTAAAAAATTACGATGAGGGAGTTCCTCCTCACATAGATTATCCTGAAATAAATCTCTATGAATTTTTAGATAATGCCACAAAAGATTTTGGTGGTCGTACAGCAATATGGTTTATGAAAAGTAAAATCTCTTATAAAAAATTAAAAGACATAGCCGATAGATTAGCAACTGCTCTTGTTAACTTAGGAGTCAAGAAAGGTGAGGTTGTAGCAATAATGATCCCTAATTTCCCGCAATTCATAATGAGTTACTATGGAATATTAAAAGCTGGGGGTGTAGTTACTTGCTGTAGCACACTCCATACGGAACATGAATTAGCTTACCAATTAAACGATTCTGGAGCAGAAATAATTATTGCTTGGGATAATCAAGTAGATAAAATTAATAAGGTTAGGGATAGAACACGTCTAAGACATGTTATAATTACAAATGTTTTAGATTATTCTCCAATGGCTCCACAAAATCCTGCTGAAATATCAGGAACGAAGCAATTCTTAAACTTAATTGACAAGACAAAACCAGATCTTCCTAAATTTGTAACTAACGCGAAAGAAGATGTCGCTAGTCTTCAATATACAGGAGGTACAACTGGAGTGCCTAAAGGCGCTATGTTAACTCATTATAATCTAGTTTCAAATGCTCTTGCAACACTTTCCTGGATAGGTCAAGAATCACACAGGGGTAAAGAAACTATCCTAACAAATTTACCACTTTTTCATATCTATGGACAAACAGTTTGTATGAATATACATATTTATAATGCCTCAACAATAGCTTTAAATCCTGATCCTCGTGATCAAAAATCTTTATTTGAAATAATTAAATCAACGCAACCTACGATGTTTCCAGGTGTTCCAACAATATTTATGCGTTTACTAGAAAGAGATGATTTAGAAGATTATGCTAAAGATCTTAGATCTATAAGAATCTGCAATACAGGTGCGGCACCAATGCCCCCTGAAGTTCTTAAGGAATTTGAAGAAAGAACTGGTGGAAAAGTAATAGAAGGATACGGAATGACAGAAACTTCGCCAGTAACAAACAGTAATCCTATAGGTGGAGAAAGAAAGATCGGCTCTGTGGGAATGCCAATACCTGATACTGAAGTAAAAATTGTCGATATTGAGGATTATACAAAAATACTTCCTCTTGGAGAAGCAGGAGAAATAATGATAAAAGGACCACAAGTAATGAAAGGTTATTGGAATAAGCCAGAGGAAACAGCCAATCAATTGAAAGATGAGTGGGTGCTAACTGGAGATATAGGAAAAATGGATGAGGATGGTTATTTTTACATTGTTGATCGAAAGAAAGATATGATTAATGTAAGTGGTTTTAAAGTTTACCCTCGAGAACTTGAGGATGTTTTGTTTGAATATGAAGCAGTAGAAAATGTTGCTATAATAGGAATTCCTGATCCAGATCTCCGCGGTAGTGAAAAAGTAAAAGCTTATGTTGTATTAAAAGATGGATATCAAGAAAGTGAAGAAATGAAAAGTGAAATTAAAGAATTCTGCAGACAAAATGTTGCTCCATACAAAATTCCAAAATTCATCGAATTTAGAAAAGAACTTCCAGAAACCTTAGTTGGTAAAGTTCAAAGGAAAGAATTGAAAGATATAGAAGCAAAAAGAAGAGGAGAAGAAGTTTAATCCTCTCAAAAAACTAATATTTTATATCAACTCTATTTTATTCTTTTTCTCTTTATAGAAATTTGTTATTTTATAAATTTGATTTTTAATGGTAAAATAAAGTATGTTAGAAACAATTCGTAAATTTGCGAGAGAAAATTCCGAATCTGATGATATTCATGGATTTCCTCATATTGAACGAGTATATAATTTGTGTCTTAAAATAGGAAAAAAATTAGATGCAAATATTAAAATACTGAAAATAGCAGCATTACTTCATGATGTTGGAAGAAAAAAAGAAGAAGTAGGCGCATTTAAAAGAAAACATGCTGAAATTTCTGCAGAATTAGCAGTTAACTTTTTAGCTACCGTGGATTTTGATCTCCCTAAAGAGGATGTTGAGAATATTGCTCATTGTATAAGGGCTCATTCTTTTTCAAACGAGTTAAAGCCAAAAACTCTGGAAGCGAAAATTTTGTCTGATGCTGACAAATTAGATGCTTTAGGAGCTATTGGCTTATATCGTACAATAGGATTTACTGTTAAAAGTAGGGGGGGAGTCGATCAAGTGATTGAGCATTTGGAGAATAAAATAATGAAATTGAGAAACCAAATGTATTTAGATGTCTCAAAAAAAATTGCAAATGAACGTGAAAGGATTATTTTAGATTTTTATAATAGTATCATAAGAGAAAAATAAAAGAGGAGGATCATATGCCTCAACTTGTAAAAGGTGGGAAATACATATTTGGATGGTCAAAAGTAGGGGAAAATGGGTACATAATAATTCCAGAAGAAGCTTATCTTGAATATAAATTTAATGAAGTCGAAAAAGGTCTATTAATGTCTGGAAGTAAACGTTCAGGTGGTTTTGGATTAAGTTCAAGTCGTCTATTAAGAAATAGTCCAATTGGAAAAATGTTAGAAGGTTTCCCTGAATTAATAAATCACCAATTGGAAGAAGGAAAAATAATTAAAATAAAAGAAAAAAATTTCTGTTGGATTAAAATCTACAAGAGAGGAATTATAAAAGTGCCGCAAAAAACTTTGATTGCCTTTAAAGTTAAAATTAATGACAACTTATTAGTTGGAAGAGGCAGTGGTTTAGCACTTGGTTTCATTGCTAAAGGCCCTATTTATGAGGAGGCACAGAAACATCCCGAAATTCCTCATTTTTAAAAAAAATTCTTTAAAATCTTTTCTTTTTGAATCACTTTAGTTTCAAAATGATACTCAATAATATTGGAAATTTTTCTTCTGAACCCCAAATTACATAAATTTTATCTTCTATAGGTACTGCAAGGTGCTTCGCCGCTACAATCCAATCGGTTCCGATGTTATTTGCTGTTTTAGAACCCTCCTTAAATTTTAAATACATATTTGCCCCAAAATAATTATCAATTGTAATTTGAGTGATTTTGATATCTTTCAAATCCGTATTTGTAAATTCTTCTTTTTCAGAATCAGGCTGTAATTGCCCTTTTAGTTTTTCATATGATAGTTGTAAAGCTGCTTGAATGACAACATCTTCTTTCACAGCTTTATCATATTCAAATATAATAAGTCCACAATCTTTATCCACTCCAATTATCCCTAAAGTGTTATAATCTTTAGAAACATCAATCCAGCCATTTTCAGAGCTCTTCCCCATTATATATCTAAAAGATTTAAGAATCTTTAACTCCTCTTCCCTTTCTTTAATAATATTATCAATAACCTCATTAAGGGGTCTAGCAACATAAATCGTCGTCCCTGTTGGGCGTTCCATGACTTTATCAACCCATCTTTTATTAATTAAGCGTTCAATGATTCGATATATTGTCGTTCTCTTAATCTTCAGTGTTTTATTAAGATTTCCGACCTTTTCTCCCTTTTCACCAATTTGAAGTAAAGTCAAATACACTTTTGCCTCCTCAAGTGTTAAACCAACCTTCAATAAACCTAATCTTTGTAAGTTTTGAGTGTCATTGAGTAAAACTTTTGGAGTAGCCCATTTAATCTCTTTAAATTTTCCTAAAATTGCTTGCGGATCTAAATAGGGGTCCTTTTTACGTAGCTCTCCTAAAGTTCTTGAGGCATCCATTAAACCTAAGAATATTGTATCTCCAGGTTCTATTCTGCAAATAATTCTCCTCTCATGATCCTTAAATCCGATGATACTACCCCTTTTCTCTAAATTCATAGCAACAAGTCTTTCAGACGAAACTTGTATAATTTTATATTTAATATTATCAATAAAAAGCTCTCCTAGTTCTTTTGAATCCCATAATAAATTAATTTGTTCTAAATCGTTAGTAATATCCCAATTATCAGAAGAATAACAAATTTCATTCTTCCCTTCAATAATGGTCGTTGAGATTATTCTAGATTCGGGTGTAAGAAATTTATCTAACCTCTTGATAATTTTTTCCAATTCTACTTAACCTCCTTTTTTAAAATAAAATAAAAATTTAAAAGATTAAACAATATCATTAAAAACACCTGTGTATTATTGTAGGGCCAAATTCTTTATATTCACGTCGTGTAATCCACATCCGATGAAATGTCTTTAAAGAGCCTAAAATTGAACCTCCAATCCACACTGAATACATACGTTCTGGTGGACTAACAATTCTTACTTCTACGGATTCAGAAATCATTTCCTTTATTTCTTTTGTTAACCTTTCCTTAATACCTGGAAACATAGTAGAACCACCAGATAATACGATATTGCTGTAAAGATCTCTTCGAAGGTCAACATCACATTCAGATATAGCGCTTACAATAAGATCATCAATTGGGTCTAACTCTTTCCCTATCGCTGATGGATTGAAAAAACATTCAGGAGCTAAAAATCTCTCTATTCCTAAGCTAATTGTTTCCCCATCCGGGAGCATATATAATTTTTCCATTCCAGCAACTTTCTTAGAGAGTAGTAATTCTTTTTCTGGATCTATTGCTACATAACATAACTTTTCTTTAATATCTCTTACAATTTCAGTTTCAGCAGTTGAGGTAAATGAGTAACCTTTTTGTCTTAGCAACCTTTGTAAATATCTTGTTACGTCTCTTCCTGCTAGATCTATTCTTTGTATAGCATGACTCAATGCAAATCCTTCATAAATCGGAACAATATGAGACACTCCATCGCCAATATCTATAACTGTTCCTGTTGTTCTTCCTGAAGCATATAAAGATAACACTGCTTGCATCGCAATGTATAATGCAGGTACATTAAATGTCTCAAACATGATTTCTGCCATTTTCTCTCTATTTTGTCGCGGATTCAATGGTGCTTCTGTTAGCAGTATCGGATGTTCTGAAGGATCAATTCTTAAGTCAGTATAATATGTATAATGCCATAATTTTTCCATGGCAGGCCAATCTTCTACAATGCCATGTTCGATCGGAAATTTAAGACTTAAAAGGCCTCTAAGTTCCATTGCTTCTTCTCCAATATAATAATCTCTAGAAAAATGTTTTACATCTGGCATCACAGTTCCATATTTTGGGGTTCCAATCATGGTAGGGAAAACCGATCGCGGTTGATCTTCTCCACCAAAACCGTTTTTAGAAATCCCTGTTCCATTATCTAAAATAATGGCCCTATTAAATTTTAATTCTTCCATAATTTATTCCTCCACAAATTTTTCCATCAAATTTATATGCTAATTTTTCACAATAGAAACTTAAAATAATGGATTGTAAATATAAATTGAATTATAGTTAAATCCAGGAACTATTTTAATAACTATTGATGAATTACAGCATATAATTATAATATGATAAAAAAAATTTAACTATTTAAATATTGTCACAATATTGTCGCATCATTGCGACAAATGAATATATATTCAGAAACTAGATTATATTTTTAAGAAATTTTTCAGCTGATTTTCTAGTTTTAGGGCTTTTACATTGCAGTTGAGCTTTTATAAATTTAATGACTTCTTCCTTATTTTCTATTTCATTAAAGAATTCATTGAAAGATTCAATAATGTATGCTTTTATTAAGTCTTTACGGCCAATTTCGTGATGTGTCTCATCTATGCTTAATAATACTTTAGTTAGCTTATCTCTCAGGTTCGGTTTTACTTTAGCAATAGTGCCAAGATTCGCTGCTAGATGCCCAGCTGTCATTACGCTTTTAGCATCAAGTAAATTACAATAAATATCAAAAATATCTTCAAACTTGTTTTTAGTATCAATTTTGGTAAGGTTGGCGAGAATTTGAATTCCAATAACTTTATGGAAATTGTTTTGACTTTTTAGCAAATCAACAAAAAAATCCCAATGTGGATAAAGAACTTCTGGTTTATTCTGGCTTATAATTAATAAGACTTTATGGCTATTATATCGAATAGTTTCAGCTTTAGCTATAAGATTATTTATCAATTCAGCTAATATTTTAGGATCTTCTATTGCTTTATTAATAAGGCTTTCAGGTTCAAAATCTTTCTTATTTAGATTTTGCAAATTTTATCCCTACATAATTTAATTTTAATAAAAGAAAATTAAAAAAAAGTTAAGAATAGATATACTTTTAGCTTCGCTTTCTTTTATTGCGCGCTTTCTTTTTTTCATCAATAAATACCCAGATTATTAATGAACTTGCACCAACAATTCCAATTGCTACCAAAGAGATTATTAAAATGGTCTCTTCATCCATAATTATTCTATAAATTGGCTCGGTTTTAAATAAATCAGCAATTGGAATCATCTTACCAATAATTCCACTTTCATTCCCACTGGGATAGATTCTACCATGTGTAAATCCGAAATATTGAACTCCAGGAGCTCCAGGTACAATTTTAGCTAATTCGTCATCCAAATTCAGTTTAACAACTTTACTAAAATCGTGATGATAATAAATATAAACATCATGACTAACAGGATCAAAAATATTGCTATACCATGTTTGATACATAGCTACAGCATTTAAAACCTCCCGACAAATGTCAATAGTGAGTTCTTCTTCAGAATTAACATCGTCAAGTATAGAACATGCGGCATCATAACGCTCGCATGGATACCATCCATTTGATGGATTTGCTAAGTTAAAATTAGTTGAAACTAGATAATTTGAATCATTTATACGTGTATATGCGAATTCTCCATCAGTCCCTGCACTCACAACTACAGCATCCCCTTTAGCATCAGCATAGTGGATCTGTGCTGCAACTGCCGTACCAAAATAATGAGTTTCAAAAAATTCAATAGCATCCTCAACATTACTTAATTCCCATAACCATTGAAACCCAACGTGTATTTCTGGGTATGTATCATTTCGCTCGGGGTGGTCATTCAGGGGAGCGACTGGTAATCCATTTGCATCATAACACATGCCTTGATCATTCATCCCGCCCTGAGGTACTCCATCACCTATAAAATAATTATTATAAAATCCAAAAAATATCATTCCATGCATAAGTTGCTTTCCTTCAGGGGTTCCCGGGTCAATTTCCTGACTAGGTATAAGCCATATATATACTCCTTCCATATCGTAATCTTCACTATTTCCAAAAAAGACCTTATCACCTACCGTAGCTGTAAATATTGTACAGGATTGATGGTCAGGATTGGAGGAATGGGTACTAACAATGTTGGTAATTTGGATATTAGTAAATAGACAAGAAAAAATTAAAATAATTAATATAATTCTATTAAATTTCATACAATATTCCCAAATTAAGAACAATTTATGTTAATCTATTATATATTAGAGGCTTTTTAAATTATTATCTCAATTAAGCTTTTAAAAAGCTTAAGGCGCACTTTTCGAAGAAAAGTTTAAAGTGCCTAAATTGGGTTTAAAGCGCATTTTTTGAATAAATCTGTAAATAAGGATAAAATACTTAACTTATTTTAGATAATCAGCTGTAATAGATTCTTTAGATTTTCTTATTTCTTCTGGGTTACCTTTCGCAATAACCTTTCCGCCTTTTGGTCCCCCCTCAGGTCCTAATTCAATGATATAGTCAGTATAAGCAAGGATTTGAGGATCATGCTCTATTATAATGACACTATTTCCCTCTTTAACAAGTTGTTCGAGTAATTCCATTAACTTCACAGCATCATAGAATGATAAACCAACTGTTGGTTCATCTAATATATACAAAGAATTTCCTTTACGTGCTTTTCCTAATTCTTTCGCTAGTTTGATACGCTGAGCCTCACCCCCACTTAAAGTTGGAGCTGGTTGTCCAAGTGTGATATAACCCATACCTATCCTATCAAGGATTTTTAATACATTGGAAATATTTACTTGTGATTTAAAAATTTCTAGTGCCTCACTTACTGTCATGTTCAACACTTCTGATATAATCTTTCCTTTATATTTAACTTCTAGAATTTCTGGTTTATATCTCATACCCTTGCATTCCTTACATAGAATTGTGAAGCTACTAAGAAATGATATTTTTAAATCCTGAACACCATTACCTCTACAAGCAGGACATCTTCCATTATCAGAATTATAAGAAAAATGTCCGGCTTTATAATTTCTCTTTTTAGCTTCAGGAGTTTTAGCAAATAAATTTCTAATTTTTTCCCAAATCCCGATGAAAGAACATGGTGTCGAGGTTCTAACCCTAGAAATTGGCTTTTGGTTGACAACAATGACTCCATCTAAATTTTCCCATCCTTCTATAATTCCAGAGTACTCTAATAGGTCTTTATCATTTTCCTCGTTTTCGTTATCATCATCTTTTTTCATTTGTTTTATTTCAGCACCTCTTTTGAAAAATGGTTTTATCAGTGGTACTAAAGTATCCAATATTAGAGAGCTTTTCCCAGATCCTGAAACCCCAGCAATACCTACCATCATTCCCAATGGAAATTTAACTGTAATATTTTTTAGGTTGTTAGTTTGTACATTTCTAATTGTAAGAAATTTCGTGTTTGTATTAATAACCTTACGTTCCTCAATGTTTTTTTCAGGTAATTTAACATTGCCCGCTAAAAATTGACCAGTGTAAGAATTTTCTACTTCCATTATTCCATCAATCGAGCCCTGATAAACTATCTCACCTCCATTCACACCCGCTCCTGGACCAATATCTATTATTTCATCAGCAATATCTATAAAACGTTTATCATGCTCAACAATGATTACTGTATTTCCTAAATCTTTCAATTGTTCTAATATATCAATTAATGATTCCTTCTCTTTTTCATGTAAACTCATGCTGGGTTCATCTAATATATAAATAAGAGAATCAAGACCAGCATCTAGATGGGTCATAAGAGATAATCGTTGAAGTTCACCACCACTTAATGTAGGTAAAGATCGATTTAAATGTAAGTATGATAGACCAACATTAATCATACGTTTTAAACCCTCTAATAAACTATCTAACATTGATTCACCTTGTGGACTTCTCAAATGTTTTTCGCCTAATCTTTCCAAAAATGCTATCAATTCATCCATAGTCATCATAGCTAACTCACCAACATGTTTTCCTGCGATTTTAACCTCTCTAGCTTGTTCATTTATTCGAAAACCATCACATTCTTCACATTTTTTCATTGACATGAAATGTTCATGAATCTTATGCCTTCTATATGCACTTTTTGACTCTGTGAGAGCACGCTTTACATGAGGAATAATTCCTTCAAACACTCTTTCTAATATTCCTGTAAATGTTTTTGAATCCCACTCAAAAGGTAATTTTTTACCACTACCATATAAAAACACCTGTTTTATATTATCTGGTAAGTCTTTATATGGTGTTTTAATGTCAAAATCGTAAAATCTTGGTAATTGTTCAACAAAGCGTATTTGATCAGCAAAAACAGCTGAACCTGCTTTTGTTATTTGAATTAAGTTTCTATTATTATCTTGAACGATTAAATCCTCTGTAATATGCATAGTATACCCCCTACCTTTACAAGATAAGCACATACCAGAGGGTTCATTAAATGAAAAATTTTTAATTTGTTTCCTTTCAACAACCATCCCGCACAAATCACACTCTAGATTATTATTAACTGGTTCCTTGCAAATAGGGCATATCAAAATACCTTCAGTAGCATAAAGCATTCTGAGTAAACCGTAAATTCCAGTTTTAGTTCCAACTGTAGAGCGTGGATTAAATACACGTGTAGTTCGTTGTTCTACCGCTATCGTGGGACTTAAACCTTCAATTAAATCAAAAGGCTTCTCATCTTCAAACTTAGGTGGAAAGCCGATAGATTGAAGATATCGATTCATCCCCTCATCAAATATGATATCAAATGCCAAGCTTGATTTGCCTGAACCTGAGACTCCCGTAATAAGAATCATCTTTCCCTTTGGGATATTAACATTTATATTTTTCAAATTATGGATCTTTGCTCCAACAACTTTTATCTCATCCATTTTCTAACTCATCCCTTTTTTTAGTTTACTTTTTGAAAAATGTAGAATGCAGCATCAAATTCTTTAGGATTTTTCTTAACCATGCTAATTTCACTTTCATATGGTTTCAATTTTTCTAGCTCTTTAGATTTTTTAAATTTATAACGTAAATCTTTGATCTTTATTTCCATTGGTAAATAATATTCTCTCCACCAACATTCCTCTGGTAAAAAAAACTTATCTATGAGATTAAAACCGTATTTAGGAAAGATTTTTAAGTTATTGCTAATCCATTTTATAACTTCCCCTACGACCAAAAACCCATTTGGCTTTAATATTCGATTACATTCCACTAAACTCTTCTTGATATTAAGGATGTGTAATACTCCTTCATCCCAAATAAGATTAAAACTCTCCGCTGAGAAGTCGGTATTATATATAGAAAGATTAAATATTTTTATACGACTTGAGAGATCTTCTTTTTCGATTTTTAATTTAAATCTATCTAAAGCAGCTTGATCAATATCGATTCCAGTAATCTCTCCATCGCTAAGCTTTGCTAATTCGATTGTTGGAGTACCGGACCCACATCCTATATCTAAAATACTTGGATTTTCCAACTTAGGAAGCATTTCAAAGGCTTTCCCTGTATATTTTAGAAAGACTTCTCGCAGTTTTTCAGTATTCAAATCTTTCAAAATATCTATTGCCATTTTAACATATTCTCTTTTCTTATATTGATTTTTTTAATCTTAATTTTTATTCGGATTAATTTTATTCCCACAATCATAGCATTCCGCATCGTGAACGCAAATTTCACCTTTACAAATAGGGCATGAATAGAGGTCTTTTTGCTCCTGGAGCCATTTTTGGACTCCTAATTCTTTAATTCTTTTTAAATTCTTAATCATATTCACGGAATATCTTTCTCGATAAAGTTTATCTATTTTTTGTAGCTTTTGACAAGGAAATTTTTCACATTCATAACAAAATTCTAATTCTTTTTTTCTTAATGCAGTACAGTCTCTCCTTATGAAAGCACAATTTTTATTCCTTATTCGACACCCTTTACAACCTACTTTGTACCCTCTTTCCTCTAATAAATCTTTTTTCCAGAGGAGATACTGCCTGCAAGCACCGCAATATATACCGCAGGGTGCTGCTAAATTATTATCAACCATTTTTTCCACACTCATACTTCTATTTTTTCAACTATAAAATCTTTTTAAAACTCTTAAGGCAAATAATGTAATCCATTTACTTTCCTTTCCCTTTTGTTCAATATTTATTTGCATTCGCCCGTTGAAAGTTTTTTCCAGAATCCAACGACCATTTTCATTCTGTTTTGCGATTAATAAATTAAGAGCATCTTGCATTCTATTGTCTTTATAATTTATTTTAGTTAATATATCTAAAACTTCTAGGGCGTCGATCTTCCACATTAAAGGAAAACCAAATTGAACCCAATCCTGCTTCGCAACAGCATCTAAATTATGACTTTGTTTATAAACATGATGATTAAGCATGTATTCAGCTGCTTTATCAATAACATCTTTTACCTCATCTGATCTTTTTTCTGGAGGAATTTCCGCTAGTGCCTTAAGACTTTTTACAACAGCCATGTGACATGTGTGTGTTCCCCAACAAGCCTCGCCTTTCTTAGAACCTACATTATAGGGCCATCCTTCTGGAGCTTTAGTTATACCATCATCGAAGCGTTGATATTTGACAATCCAATCTATCCCTTTTTGAATTCTTGGATCCTCCAAATATCCAAATCTAATCAAACCCCAAAGCATATTACCTGTTAAACAAGCTGTGACATGGTTATGATCACCGCCGTTTTCTCCACTACTAGAGGCAAATGCTCCACTTAACTTATCTTGAGAGTTCTGAAGGATAAATTCACAAGTGTTTTGAATCTTTTCATTGTTTCCATCAGCATGAAGTTCAGATAATACTATGAATTGCCATACTGTTCCTTTATATTTAGTCCTAATGTAAAAATTTTCCGCTGTTTCCCAATATCCACCAGTTTTTTGCTTGTTCAAAATTTTTGGAATAATACCTTCAGCCATAATTTTTTCATGTGCTTCTTTAACCTTATCATCGTTCTGATCCTTATCCAAAATATCTCTTAGCGTAAAAAATCGAACTGAAGGATTATTTTCTTCTAATAACCAATCAATTGAATCTGAGTTCAAATATGATTTCCATTTTTTCACTATTATTTGACCTCCATAAATTAAATTTTAATTTTAGATAATTTCTTAAAGAGTTGTTCCTCTTCTGATAATATTTCTAAAGTAAAATTATGTAATTCATCAAGATTTACATACTTTAAACATTCGCTTTTATATTCGTCAGCAGCATTCTTCAGAGTTTCTGCTAATAATGTCCATTTTTGGGCAGATGCCGTTATGTGGGGAATAGAGGCCTTTAAAATGTTCAATTCATCAGTCTTCCATGCTTTTTGACCCTCTTTTAACTCTGGATGAACTAAGAGTTCTTCGATAAAGGATTTATACAAATTTCGAAAACTTGCCCCCCCAGTCCCCCAAGTTTCAATATAACCATGTATTAATTCAAAAGTTAATCTAGCAGATGACTCTTCTTTTCCGTTATAAGGGTTAATTATTTGACCCTTTAGTGTCTTATTCCAGTTTAATATTGCATTTGCAAACCGTTTGAATCCTTGAATTCCAATGTTATTCATTGATGGTCTTAACATATGATCTACAACTTTTTGGATTGCTAACTTTACTCCCGCGGCAAATGGAGGATGTTTTCCGTCCACACGACGTTGCATTGAATATTGGGTATTGTTTGGGTGTAAAAATTTTGGACCATGTTTAGAACTGCGTGCTTTTTTCAAATCTTCAATTAATACTTCTTGAAAGCCTTTAAATTCGGTATCTCCTACGTACGCAATACCTTTTTCTTCATCATATCCCGCAAGAGTTATTGCATGCCCCCCAAAATGTATTTCTTCCTCTTCTTCAAAATAAGTCAAGAAGCCCAAATCAACTTGAATTAATAATGGAATACCTTGCAAGAGTAACTTTTTAGATTCCTCCCATGCTTTATCTGCTCTTGTAAATGATTGCTTTCTTAAAGTAATACCTAAAAGCCGACAGGCTAAGGAATTTGGTGTGATTGTATCTTGTTTTCCACCAACAAAAATAGCCATATCTGAAGGTTCTGATCCAGCTGTTCTAGTGGAGCTATCAAAATATGCGAATCCCATTGTTCCATCAAGTCCAAATGCCATGGGTTCCGACATGGGAAATCCGTAAAATTCAAACATATCTCTCATTGCGGAAGACTCACAATGAGAGCCGACCTTATGAATAAAGTTATTTACCATATGATTCTGGGTCAATTTGACCGCCTCCTTTCATAATTTCTTCTAAAACCCATTCTAAAAATTCAATATCAGTTCCTAATATCCTAATAGGATGTTCAAAAAGACCTCTAACATTTAACGGGGTATGAGAATTCTGCTTTAACATCCTTTCTAATCCTTTCTTATGTTTCTTTATTTTGTCTAATGAATGGTTAATTGCCTTGATTTGTTCTTCTTGTGTTAATAATGGAAGCATTGAAAAGGCAACATAGAAATCCTCATCTTTTTTCCCCATGAATTCAGATATAACATTAAAAACCTTTTTCTTCAAAATTCTTGAACCATTTTCTGTTATATTATAAATCTTTAGTGTTCTATTATCAACTTCTTCTATCCATTTATTTGTTAATCCTTTTTTTTCTAAACTCTTGATTACTCGATAAATCGAAGATCTACCTATATTAGTCCAGTCTCTCATTCCACGTTCTTCAATTCTTTTGTTGATATCATACGCATGACTAGAATATTCAGCTATCAATCCCAGAACAATGAATTCTGCATGATTTAGAGATAATTTAGTATTACTCTTTTCTTGTGTTGACATTTCTATATTAATAAATCACTAAATAATATAGTCTCATATAAGACCATTCCATATGAGAATATATATTAACTTCATATTTAAACATTTTCATCATAAAATGTCTCGAAGATGGGTATATAATATATAATTAAAATCATAGAAATAAAATATGGATAAAAAAACTGGATTCATAAGATTTGTGTATTGGTATGGAGCTATTTTGGATTTCTTGGTTTTTCTTGATATAATTTTATCTCTAATATTTGAATTTTCACTTATATTGCCGAATATAAGTACAGATCTCTCTTATAAATATCAAACAGGCACTGGAGCTTTTTTAATGTTAGGATGGACAGTTCTCCTAATATGGGCTGATTGTAAACCAATTGAACGTAAGGAAATTTTAATTATTACAGCAATACCTGTTGTCTTGGGTATCATGTTTATTAATATATTCTATACAGCTTTTTGGTTTCTTTCAATTATTACCTTCATTTTTTTTATTACTGCTTACATTTTGGCAAGATCTATAAATACCAGCTAAATTTGATAAAAAAATAAAAAAAGTTTGTTATTAATTACTTTAAAAAAGATTATGAATACTTTTCATGTAAACCCTTTATAAAATCATCAAGTTCCTTCATGGATTTTTTTTCTGTATCATAAGCAACTTTCCCACATTCATCTTCTAAATCGAAAAATGATTTAATGTATCTTTTATTCATGATTGCTAACATTGATTTTAAAAAAAATAAGAATTCTGCTTGATACTTTGTTAATTGTTTCACAAAAGTAAGAGTTTCTTCATCAAGTTTATCTGGTGGAAACACCCGGGTTGGAAAATTAATATTTTGCAATTCTTGTATCCCTACTTTATCAGTAGTGAATAGAAGATTTTTTGCGTAAGTTACTCCAAATGCTATTAAAGGAAGGAAAGTAGCTCCTGTTTGTGGAAAGGCAGATATAGCTATTTCTGGAAGCCTTAAGTACAACTCTTCCTTAGGTCTATCTGCAAACACTCGCAAGTCTGACGCCAAAGTTATTAACACTCCAAAACCGACTGCAATACCTTGAACTTGGACAATTACAGGCTTCTTTAATAGAACAATAGTTTCATTTACTTTTCTTCCCCATTCTTGAATCATTTTAGCATTTTCAGGAGATCCTTGAATTTCTTTTAGGTCATATCCCGCAGAAAAGAACCTTTTTCCAGTGCTTTTAATTAGTATACACTTAACTTTCTCACTTTTATCAGCATCAACTACACTCTCATGGATCTTTTTCAACATCACAACATTACAAGAGTTGGCCTTATCAGGTCTATTAATTGTAATCGTAGCAATACGTC
>JAEOSD010000139.1 GCA_016840545.1 Promethearchaeota archaeon | reverse complement strand
AGATATGTAATATTTGGAGCCACCTCTCACATCATTGTAAATTTTTTAGATAATATATACAATTTAGGTCTAATGACGTTAGGTTGCAGGCGAATCACATGCGAAGATATTAAAGATAGAATCATTAATTAGTTAAAAAAATTAAAGGATTAAAAGATGAAAGATGGATGATAAAAATTCAATAGCAGGAAAAAATATAGTTGAGAATTGTTCACGATTAATGCCTTCTGAAACAGCAACTATAGTGACTGATAAAGAAACCATAAAAATTGGGGAACTTATAAAAAAATTTGCTGAAAACATTACAAAAGAAATTAATTTTCATGTTTTAGAAGATTATGCTGAAAGGCCATTAAAATCTATACCAAAAAAAATTAAAAGTGATGCTGGAAAAAGTGATGTTTTATATCTCGCAGTCCAATCAAAACCGGGAGAACTACACCGATTTAGAGGCCCTTTAGTTAGACTTGCTATATCTAAGGGAAGAGAAATTCATATGCCAAATATTAATAATAAAATAATTCAAACTGGTATGCAAGCAGATTATTTTAAGATAGCTTCTTTAACATTTTCAATTATGAGTTTTGCTACAATCTCTAAGTCTGCAAGAGTAGAAACTCCTATAGGAACAAGTCTCGAAGTATCATTTTCAGATAAGTTGAGGTGGATTCCAGATACAGGGCTATTATGGTATAAAGGTATGTGGGGTAATTTACCTGCGGGAGAAGCCTTTACTTGCCCTGAAGATGTCGAAGGCGTCATGGTTGTAGATGGCACTTTAGGTGATTTCTTCAATGAGAAATATGGAGATCTTAATAAAACTCCTGTTTCAATACCTATTACAAATTCCAGAGTTAACATTGAAAAAATTACATGTGAGAATCAAGAATTGTTATCTGAATTTAAAAAATATCTACAACAGGATGAAAATGCAAATAGAGTAGGAGAATTTGCATGTGGGACAAACATCTCTCTGAAAAACTTTGTAGGGAACCTATTACAAGATGAAAAATTCCCGGGGGTTCATCTTGCTTTTGGAAACCCTTTCCCACAGCTAACAGGAGCTAATTGGGCATCAATCGGACACGTAGATGGGATAATGAAAAAATGTTCTCTATGGTTTGATAACAAAAAAATATTAGATGATGGTAGATTTATTGAGGAAGAGCTTTTAAATTTGGATTAGATTCTTTTTATTAAAATTTAAATATATAAGAACAAGAATAATCAAATAATATAAAACCAAAAATTTCTTTTAACTTTAATAATTTTATTACCCAAAGTGGCCCTTGACGGTCGGAATTGCATTGAGATCTTTTCGATCTCCAACGATAAGTGGTCTCTGACGCTGGGCTTCAAACCCAGTTATCCTGCGGAGGGATAGGAGTTCGATCATTATTTGGATTTACCAAATTTGGAAAATCTCCTCGAGGGCCGCCAATTTTTATAAAAATAGCTGATAAATTTGATTGATTTTAATAAAATTATTGATTATTTTAAACGCACACCTATTCCTCAAAACATGTTGAATAGAGGGCAATTAGTATTAAATGAGTTTTTAAATCCTATTAAAATTTTATTTGAGCAGAAAGCAGTTCCTAAGGAACCTTGGAGTGATGAGCAAATTAAATTTTTCTTACAAACCCTTTCGAATATGGACACGGATAAAGATATTAAGGCAGCAAGAGTAGGTGAAAGAGAAGCAAGAATAGCATCTAAAATACATTTAAAAACCTCAGCAGGATTCTGTCATGGTATAGGCAGAAGTGGTTTTCTGACGGCTCCTCAACCAAAGGCTCCTGGTGGCTCTATCATGTATGAGATAACTAATTACTTAGCGAGAAACTTTCTTAAAAAATTTGGTTTACCAAATATAAAAAGTGCTATAATTGTGCCACTATGTACAGGGATGTCTTTAGCTTTATGCATTGGAGCACTTAGACCAGATTGGAATATTAAAGACTTAAGTAATAAAAGAACTGTTCTTGTTCCTCAAATTGATCATAAATCTCTTATTAAAGGACTGGATTTAATGGGTATAAAAAGAAAAACTATCGGAGGCAAGGTATTTGGTGATGCAGTAAGGATTCCAGTTGAAGATATTAAATTAAGTATGGATAAAGATTGTTTTGCAGTAATTTCAATAACAAGTTTCTTCCCTCCTCGCGAGCATGATAACATCAAAGAGATTAGTAAATTTGCTAAAGAAAATGATTTGGTTCATATTGTAATTAATGCATATGGGATTCAAAGTTCAGAATGGATGGATTTGATCCGTTCAGGAATTGATGCAGGAAGAATAGATGCAGTCATACAATCAACTGATAAAAATGTGCTTTGTCCAGTTGGTAGTGCTATTATTGCTTCCCCAGATAAGGAAATATTAACTAAAATTAGTCAAGCGTATGCAGGGCGTGCTTCCGCTACACCTGTAGTAAATTTTTTAATCTCTATGCTCTCTTTAGGTACTAAAGGATATCAAAGATTAATATATAATCAACAGAAAAACAGAAAATTATTAGAAGAAAAGATGAGTGAAGTTGCTAGCAAATTAAATGAGAGAATTTTAGATGTATTTAACCCTGTAGCCGTAGCAATGTCTTTAAAGAATTTAAAAAAAGAATATTTATCTTCTTTAGGAGGAGCTTTATATAATTTAAGAGTCACGGGACCTAGGGTTTATAATCCAGAAGAAGACGTTTTTGGAACGTGTTGTTCAAATTATGTAACTCCTTATATAGTAATGAATGCCGCAATAGGCGCAACCTCTGAAGATATAGATTTAGCAGTTGAAAGATTTGAAAAGGCATACGCTCAAATTACTCATAAGTAAAATCAAACAAAATAATTCATTCCTATTTCTAATAAAATAAAAATAAATAAAAATAAGTAGAACTATATAATATTAAATATTATTAGGTTATCTAACTATGGAGAATCGACTTTTAAATCAATTTAATAATGTAATTTCTACTCAATGGTCCTTCAAAGAAGTAGCAGAACCATATACACCATTAATGCCAAGGGCACTATTTGAATTAGCGTATCACACTTGTAATTCTGTAACAATGAGAAATATTTTTATTAAATTATCTCCAAGTGAGGAAAAAGGTGGATTCCAAGCAACTTTTTATTCAAACAGTAAAAAATTCATCAGTATAGAAGGATTAGACGATGTTATAAGATTGAGAAAATATTATCCAGAAGACTCTACTGGAGATAAACTTATAACTGAAATTCAACCACTATTAAATAAAAGAAAAGCCGAGTTTATTAAAAAAGATAAGCAGATTCAGACTCAAATTCTAAAAATTATATTAGTAGAGCGTAAATTAGATGAATGTGCGAATCTAGTAATGTTAAAAGAAATTAATAGAAAAATTTATTTTGCTATAGGGGATGCTCGAGAAAGTGCAGCTGTAGTACCTATATTTATGGAAGCGGATGGTGCAAGTCTAGTACAACTCGCTTTGAACAAATGGATGACCACAGTCCAAAATATGGACCAAGAAAAAGTTTTTCCGGAAAATCTTGTATCTGGATTACTAAAAAATCTAATGCAGATAAAAAAATGGATCTTAAATTTAATTTCATTACACTTAGATTAAAGATTAATATCTGTTTATTAAACTATTTATATTTTAATAACAAAAAGAGTGGTCCAGGGGGGATTTATTCTTTAGAGAAGATTTTTCTCGAAAATCGAACCCCCGATCTCGGGTTTTTACGTATACAGACAATTTTTTTATTGTTGTGCGTCTGTAGGGCCTTATAAGACCCGCGCTTTAACCAAGCTGAGCTACTGGACCTTTTGAAAGAAAATTTAAAATTCTAAGACTTTTATAAATCTTAATCTCTGTGCTAACGGACCTAATAATAATCATATAAAAACACAAAAACATAAAAATTTTTTTATTGTTGTACTCTGTTATATTTATAATTGAAGCATCAAAAAGAATAAATATATTATTATTAAATAAATTTGAAAAGGTGATAAAACTATAGCCGAAATGCTTACAGATTTATTAAACTCCATTTATAAGAGAATTGCTCAATTAGGTCAAGCAATTCAAGGGCTAAAAACTTCTTTGGATGGATTAAATCAGAACATTGAAGAAAAAATAATAAATTTAAATGAGAAATTAAAATCATTTTCAGAAGAAATCGACATAACTCAGACGAAACATATTGATGTTTTGAAAGAAATTGGAGAAAGTACTAAAGAAGAATTGAAAAGAATTCAGGAAGGATTAGGATTAGATGCGTTAAACACTTTAATTAAAAAACTTAATGAGTTTGAAAAATTATCTGGAGAGATATTAAATCAAGATACTGTTAATTTGTTGCTCTCTGAAGCTATAAGTTCTGTAAAGAATTTAAAGCAGAAACCTTCCAATAAATTATAAAAGGTGAAAATATGACAGAAAATTTATTGAATGAGATGATAAATAAAATAAATCAAATAACTTCTTCATTAGATGGTACTATTGCTCAGATTAATCAAATGAGTACAGCAATTCAAACCATGTCTCAGAAATTCTCTGAAGAAACGATCTCTGTCAATGAAAACATTCGACTAATTGTCGAAGTACTAAAGCAATTTAGAATGAAATCTAGTGAAAGTATTCAAGAAATAGCTGATACTTTTAATGCAAAATTAAAAGAATTATATGACAATAAATCTATAGAAGCTATATCAGAAGAAGAAAAGAAAGCTATAGATATAATTAGGAAAGCAGCTAAAACAGTTTCTAATAACCTCTATTACGCACAACTTTTAAATATTATTCAATCAATTAGAGAAGAAACGAATAGAATAATGAGCTGTAAAGAATAATAAATTCTTTAAATTATTATAATTATCAATTATTATATTTTAATAACATTTAATTTTAAGGAGCTTAAACATCTATGCCAATTGGCAGTTTTGTGATATTATTACCATTAGATGCAGATTACAAAATTTCTGGGTATTATTTTAAGGAAGGTAAATCAAATTTTGAGGTAACAAGCGATCTCTTTCTTAGATTAAATCTAGATCATTCAAAAAACGAATACAATTTGTTAAAACTGAAAGATTTCCAAATTTTTTCATATCTTTATAGATTTAAAGGAAAATTAGCACGAAAGGCTTCAGGGGCAATAATTGGATTATTAATGAATGAAAATGATAAGCCAGAGAAGTTTCGTTCATCCCTTAAATTGGGTGCTGAAGCAATAGAAATTATTGGTCTTAATTTAGTAAACATGCCTCAGGATGATTTTAAATTAATATTAAAGGATATTTACTTTGAGCATTTCGAGCCATTAATTGACATTTTAAAACCTGATGCGCTAAAGGCAAGTATTATGTCAATCGCAAAATTTATGTTAAGTGGAGAAAAGAACGAAAGAAGAATCGCCACGGAACTTTTAAAAAAAGTAGAAAATGGTGAACATGAAAAGATATCCGAATATTATATTTCAGCTGAAAATTCCTTAAAATCATTAGAGTACGATAAAGCTACAAAACTTTATAACAAGGCAGCAGAACTTGCAGAGCAACTTTATATTATTGATATTGCTGAAGCTTTAAATGAAAAAGCAAGTTTTTCAGGGCAAGTGCCTGATTTATCAAAACAACGAGATAAAGAGATACAAGATGCAAGAAATTACCTTCGTAATGAGAATTTTCATTCTGCATATATTTCATACAAGAAAGCAAGTGAGTTATCTAAAAAGTTAGTAGAATTTGATAAAGAAGAAGAATATCGATTAAAAGCTAAAGCTTTAGAAGAATTTTACAAGGTAGATGAAGAATACAAAAAAAGATAAATAATAAATCTGATTTTATTGAATTTTTCTATCTTGCTAAAGATTTGATAGATTTTCGAGATTATGAAGGATTTAAAGAAAAGATTAATAGGATTAATTACAGATTTTGGTTTTAAAGGCTTACATTATGTAGCAACCATGAAGGCAGTCATATTAAAAATTAATCCTAACGTTCAAATTATTGATATCAACCATAATATCACTCCATTTAATATTTATGAGGCTCGTTTTCTAATAAGTACAACATATAAATATTTCCCCCAAGGTAGTGTATTTATTATAGTAGTTGATCCAGGAGTTGGAAGTTCTAGAGATATATTAGCAGTAAAATTAGTATCTGATTATTATTTTATTGGACCGAATAATGGAATCTTTACTAATGCATTTAAATCAAATGATATTAGTGAGTGTATAAAAATACAGAATGATAAGTATTTTATTAAACCTGTTTCTAATACTTTTCATGGAAGAGATATAATGGCGCCGATAGGAGCCTATATCACAAAAAATGTTGAATTAAAGAATTTTGGTCCTTATTTTGATTCAAAAGATTTTGCATCTTATCCTATTGAATATAAAGTCTCAATAAAAGAAAAGCAAATTAAAGGAATAATTCAATATATTGACCAATTTGGAAATGGAATAACAAATATCCCAATAGAGGCTAATAAAGTTAAGGAAAGTTCATTAAATTTGGAGGATGGAGATTTAATTCAATTTCGATTTAATGATAAAGAGTATAAAGGAATATTTACTTCATTCTTTAGCTCTCAACCACTAAAGACTCTCTTATTTATTAAAGGATCAACAAATTATCTCGAAATCTCAATTAACCAAGGTAATGCAGCAAAACAAATTGGTTTTAAGGTGGGAGATACTCTTATATTTAATGTAAAGGAATAGGATCAAATTTATGGAAAAAGAAATTTTAGCTTGTATTGAGAATAAAAACATAAAGTTTCTTCATTCGGGTCAAATCTCAAAATATATCTTTCCTATGGAAAGACATGAAGCACATCAGAAAAAAATTAGTCATATTATTATTAGGCTTTTTATAGTTAGTATTTCATCAGATAATCAAATTTTATATCTTGTTCAAAAAAGGGGGAAAAACAAAACAGAATTTCCAGAATATTTTACTGATTCAGCATCTGGACATGTGCTCTACAAAAAGAATTTAAATTTAAACGATATTAAAGAAAACGCGAAAAGAGAATTGGAAGAAGAATTTGGTATCTCCCCAAAATCAATTAGAAAGATAAAATTCTATGATTTAAATACTGAATCAAATAACAGAACTACAGAGATAGCCTATACTTTTTTAGGCTTAGTCCAATACAACACAGAATTGAAGCCTAACCCAGAAGAATTAGAAATTAAACAAAGTAGATTTTATACAAAAAAAGAATTAATTAATTTATTAGAAAATGAAAAATCAATAGATTATTCCAAAAGAATATGGGAAAAAGTTACCGAATTAGATTTTATCAAATACTTTAGATTAAATAATAATTTAAAACGAAACGAGAAAGCTAACAATGAAATCGCATTATTCATTGGAAGATTTCAGCCATTACATCATGGTCATATATATGTACTTAATTATTTATTAAAAAGTTTTCGCTTAATAAAAATAGGGATTGGAAGCTCTCAGCTTTCTAAAACAAAATCGGATCCTTTCACAAGTAAAGAAAGAATTCAATTTATTCAAGCCGCTTTAGAAAAAAGAGGAATTTCATCTGGAAAATATAAAATTTACGAAATTCCTGACATTTTTAACGCAAAAAAATGGGTTAATCATGTAGTATCAATCGTAGGAAATTTTGATACAATTTTTTCTAATAGTGAATGGGTAAGACAACTTTTTCAAAATCAAGGATATAGACTTGGAAGAAGGCTATTTATATTTAAGAAGAAATATAAGGGCTCTAACATTAGAAATCTAATTAATAAGAAAAATCCTAATTGGAAAAGTTTAGTTCCAAAAGAAATTTTCCAATTAATGACTGAATTTGGCGGAATTCAAAGAATTATACAACTATATAACACACAGAATTAATTATGAATAAATTAAAATATTTAGAAATTGATGGAGCTT
>JAEOSD010000138.1 GCA_016840545.1 Promethearchaeota archaeon | reverse complement strand
AAACACAAAATTTGACTATATATCTTTCGACAAGGACAATGATGAAATAAATTCTCATAAATGCCTTCCATTATTAAATTACTTTAAGCGTTTGGAAAGAACTAAAAGTATTTTAAATAAAATAGGAAGATTAAGGGAAAAAAAGTGTATGTACAAAGGTTTTCAGTGCAAAGTATTTAATCATGAATTTTTTGATAATTCAATAAGTGGAGATAAATATAATAATCCAATCTTTATCTATGAGCTTATTAGAAATAGATTAAATTACTTTAAAACAGATTTAACATATGACTCCGTATGTAATAAATGTGTAAAATCCCATGAATTTTTATATAAATCACTTTTAAAATTTTTAAAAGAATTTCAACTCATTAAAGATTATATTAATTACCAGAAAGAAAAGAAATTCTCTGAAAATAATTCAAGTTTTTATAAAAACTATTTTTCTAGATTTGAATTAGATTCGATTCAACCCAAATCTTCTAAAGATATACAATTCATTAATAATCGAAATCTTATAGAAGTGTACAAAGTCGGGAAAAATGACTTATTTAAAATTCTAATTTATAAAATCCCTAATGAATTTGAGAGCTTTTATGATGTACAATTTCCTTTTAAATCAAAAACAGAGCAGATATATTTTTCAAAAGTTATAAATGATGTAGAAAAAAATTTAGAACTCCTTAAGATAGATAGAATAATTTCCCTAGAAAATTTGATTAAATTGTATAAAATTGAGGCATTACGATATATAAATTTAAAATATAAATTTACTCAAAATAAAATGAGAAAAATTGCATTTTTAGCAGCACTTCAAAAGCTAAACCTTCAAAAATTATTTCCTCTATTATTAGATGATTACATTGAAGAAATCTTCCTAGATTCCCCAAATGATAAACTATATCTCAACCATCAAAAGTATGGACGTTGTAGAACAGATAAAAAATTCACTTTAAAAGAAATAGATAGAATTAAAACACTATTAAGAATATATAGTGGTAAAACTGTAGATTATATCAATCCAAGTATAAAACTAGTCTTAAAGAATAAATATTTTTATTGTAGGTTTGCTATTGATACTGAGCCTATTAATTTAAATAAATTTTCTTTAGATATAAGGAAATTAAATAAGAACTTTTTTACAATTCAAGATTTATTAAAAAGTAAAACATTAAACCCTATAATAGCAGCTTACTTATATTTTAACATCTTAAGAAGGGTCAATATTACTGTCACTGGTGAAACTAACACTGGAAAAACAACTCTAATAAATGCTTTAGATTTACTTGCCCCTAAGGAATTTAGAAAACTGTATGTTGAATCAATAACCGAATCATTAAATCAGTCAAAATTTGAGAGGCACCAATTAAAATACAAAGTAGATCCTTTAGAAGTTTCAAATAAACAGAAATTTTCTAAGCAAAACCAGATCAAGAAACTTTTACATCGGACCCCAGATATTATATATTTAGGAGAAATTCTCGCAAAAGAAGAAGCCGAAGCAATGTTCCATTGCTTAGCCGCGGGCTTAAGAGGATTCCAAACGATCCATTCGAATAATCTTGATTCATTGATGAATAGATTATTGTATCATTTTGAAATAAATATATCTTGTTTGAAGGATTTAGATATCCTAATTTTAATGAATAAAACACGTGAAAAAAGAAAAATCATATCCCTTTCAGAAATTAATCATGTTATAAAACAACCAAAAGGTATTTATCGGCAAATATGTGAATATAACCCTGACTCGGATAAGTGGAATTTATTGATTGATCTATTTAATACAAATTCTATTAAAAAAATAAGAAAAATTGAACCTATTAATGAAAAAGAATTTTATATGTATATTCAAATCTATGAAGATATATTCAACTTTTTGCTCAAATATCATAAAATCTCCTTAGAAGATTTAGTTGCCCTTTTTGATAAAATTTCTTACTTCTCATTTATATCATTAAAAGAGCTTGAAAAATTCTGGCTTTCATGGAAGCACTCTTGGAGTTTAAATTCTTAATTTATAATAAAATATTATGACAAATTTATTAGAAAAAACTTTATTAACCGCTTTTGGAATTTTTATTTTAGTCATATTTATATCTTCAATTTTTCCCTTTTGGGATCAAATAATTGATTATAACGGAAATCTTGAACATGATTATGAACTTTATTCAAATGTTATTAATGAATTTGATCAAGGCATACTTTTCATAATTGAAAACCCAAATGATATTTATCAAAAAAATATATTCTATCCTGAAAAACTAAATATATCTACTGATGGTTTTTATATCAAATATGAATATCTTGTAAAGAATATACCTTCTTATAATATACATCAATATAATAGACAATTTTTACGAACAGAGTTTAAGGATTTACCTTCTCAAATTTATACATTAAAGATTTTATATCAATTAGATTTAATAGAACTTTATTTATTTTAACCTTTTGTGATTTTTATGAATAATAATGGAAGGTATATTGCCTTTTGTCGTAGTTTCCATAATTTTAATATACCAAAAATAAAGTTTAGAGAATATAGAGAGCACTATAAGGTTATATTTAGAAGAAATTATAAAATAGAACAAGAAGATATCAATAAAGCAACTTTCATAATATTTATAATCAGTTTTATGATTTTATTCTTACCCTCAGTGACTTGTTTTAATCTGCATATCATTATTATTCTCTCTTATTCCTTTATTCTATCAATAATTTTAGCATATATTTTTAATATTAGGCTATATAAATTCGTTTATAAAAATGAGATGAAGTTAAATGCATTACTATATTTGGTTAAAATTTATTTTTCTATATTGCAAAAATCGTTATCTAATGATTCAGATTTAGCCTTAGTATTTATTAGATTAGTAAAAGACTATAATCTTCCCATCTCAAAAACTTTTGAAACTATGATAAAAAGAATTCAAGAAGGTTATAATCCAGAAGAAGAATTAAATAACTTTGTGAGCCCCTCTGAAGATTTTAACAGATATTTAAAGGAATTGATTGCAGATAATTTTAAAACCCAATATAATTTTAATAAAAATGATAATAGTTCCTTAGAAAATAAATTTAAAGTTTATTTAAAGCAAATTGAAACAAGATTAAGTATTATGTTTTTTACTGGCTTATTTACTCCCCTAGGATTGGGTTTTTTAATCCTATTTAATAGAATTAATTTATATATTTTACTTATAATAATTCCATTTTTCTATATTCTGCAAAGAATATTGTTTAAAAAATTTATTAAAAGTGATATCTTCTTACTAGGTTTACTAAATAATTATTCTAAAAAAGAAAAGAAAAATTTTGAAGATTTTCTTTCATTTCTTAAATCTTTCGCAATTAAATTACAAAACAATATTTCTCCTGAAAAAGCGCTTATAACTTCATATTTTATTCATAAAGATAAATTGAGCCAAATAAATATGGCCCTCCAAAATCAAATAAATCGTCTATTAAGCTTCACTTGCTCTTTTAATGAAATGATGGAATTTTTACAATATGAATTAAAATCGTTTCGTTATTGGATTCTTATTGATGTTTTAAAAAAAATATTAATTGAAAATGCTTATGAATCATCTGAAAAAATTTTTGATATCATAAATTTCATCTCAAAACATAAAAAACTCGAAAAAAAGTTAGAAATAATTATAAAAGGAGAAAAGTTTAAAGTTTTGATATTTTTATTCCTATTACCACTAATTATGGGCGCAATAGGAGGTATGTTTCCATTATTTGTATTAATTGCCCAGGAAACACCTCTGAATAATCCTAGCGAGATTTTTGTCTTAAGTTTAATGGTTTCATATGAATTTCTGACAATATTTTTATCTTTCCTAATTTGTACATTAATTTCATCCTATTATTTTCTTAAAATCATAAATTATAAAAGAATTACTCCTTTAATTCTTCTCTCATGTACTTTATTTATATTAATTTTCTTCTTATCATACTTTAACGTATTAAAATTGATTTAAACTGACTTTAAACCGCTATTAACAAAAAAATAATAGATATATGAGTTCAATAAATAGAACAAATCCGATAATATAAGTTATAATTGTTGATAAAAAAATTATACTCTTAAAAAATATCACGTTTTCTAACATTGTTATATTAATTAAACTTTTAAAATAATCTAATAAAAAGAGAAAAGGAATTAAAATTATTAAATAAAGCATAAATGAAACAATCGTTGTTGTAGAATCTGTTGATAGGATTGAATATATAAAAATCAAAATGAAAAATGTCATTATTGAAAGAATTTCAATTAAAGTTAAAAGTAGTTCGAACATCCTCTAAATAATTTTTGGAAAAAATTATTTAAAGCTCCTTGATATTAAATAAATACATTCAATTTATGTTAATTTCGAGGAAAATATATAAACATAAAAATAATTTAAGATATTAATTATGAGAAATTTAAAATTAAAAGGTTTAAAATATGTTAAAGGAAAATATCAATTATTTGATGATCGATTTGTTTTTTTCCCCCCCCAATTGATTGATATTTTATCTTCAATTTATGGTGAAGGTGTAAAATCTTTATTAGTTTGGCTTGGTAAAAAAGCAGGTTGGAACTTGATACAGAGCTGGGATGATCATCTTAACCCAAAAACATTAAATGACTTAATTAGTCAAATTTGTAACATTTTAAGTAATCATGGGTGGGGTAAATTTGTTCCTCGCCAAATTTCAGAGGATCTTATATTGATCGATCTATACCATAATATAACAACTGAATTAGAAAATAAATCAAAATATATATGCTATTTTATCACTGGTTTATTAACTGGTTTTGGAGAATATGCTTTATACCGAGTAAATGTCACTGAAAGCAATTGTTGTCTTGAAACTGATAAACTAGAAGCATGTGAATTTAAAATTGAAAAGATAATTTAAAAATGCTCTTACCAAGGATCCCATTCCTCTGGATTTAATTCCTCCTCCTTAATGAGTTTTTCAGAAGATTCAGATTTTAGAGGATATAAATCCTCATTATCGTTTTGATCATCACTATTTTTTTGGATTTCATGAGAATTTAACTCCTCTTCTAGAATAAATGATTCTCCTCCTATAACAACGTCTTTAAAAGCTCCAATCAAGGAGAGGAAGTTAAAAAATTCTTCTTTGTTCATTTCCACGACCAAGGAATTGTCATCTTTTATTAAACTTAACTTAATTAATCTTACTTCCCCACTTATTTCCACAGATGTCAATTCAATATTTTCATTATCCTTTTTTAACCGGATTTTCCAAGAAGTTTCTCTAGTTTTTTCAATCTCCATTCTTTATATTTCACATATTAATTAATTAATTCTCATTTACTTTATAAAAATATACAAATTTAAAATTTATTTTATTTCAATAATCATTAATCGCCAATTAATAAATATCAATTACAAATTTTGTTTATTTTTCTCAAATTCTTTTTCATATTAATTTAATAAATAACTATTACTATATCCAAACTTTTATCAAAAATAGAATGTAAAAAGAAACATAACAAGAAATGATAAGGGGTGGCTTAATTTGGACAAGAAATTGAAAGGTATTGGATTTTGGATTAAAGACAAAATCTAAAGATTTTAAAATATACTTATTTCCTTTATAATTATGGATCTTCGAAAGATCTTTAAATTTGAAAAATGAAATAATATAAAACTTTTGAAACAATGTTATCTGAAGTAAATGATTAAAATAAGTTCTAAAGGAAAATCTATTTCTTGTAAAATAGTTTAAAGAAATATTAATTATTATTATAATAATATAGAACAAAATAAAAAATAGAAAAAAACTGAAAAAATACGGATAATTTAGGTCATTAAATGGGGTTATGGAAATTAGTAAAATGATAAGCTTTCCATCGCTCCCTCCTAAAACCTCTAACGAGAATAATATAATAGAAAACAAAAATGAAAAAAAAAAAAAGTAGACTTAATCATAACAAAAAAAAGAATATCTTCAAGGTAATTTAAACTTTCTATAAATATTAAGCCTAGACTAAATAAAAAAAAGATTTTTAATACCTTATTTGGAATTTTTCGAATCCTTACATCAGAAATTGAACAAAATATTAATACAAAATTCACAAAGATAAAAAAGATTAAATAAGTAATCATTTCTAGCATACTAATGTTTACCTTCCCAGATTTCTATGAATATTTTTAAACTCTTTGCTTTAAAATTCTCAATTTTATATCTATAAATTTTAATCCGACCAAATCGTTTTTCCTGTATTAAACCTGCAGAATCTAAATAGTTTAGATGCTTTAAAACACAAGAATGATTTAAGCTGGCCTTTTTTATAATTTGGGATATAGATAACTCATGGTTTAAGCATAAAATTTTTAAAATTTTAATTCTGGCTTTAGATCCAAAGAGATTTTCAAACTTATAATCATTTCTTTCCTGTTCAGAAATCATAGGATAATCCCCTTGATACTTAAGATGCTATTAATTAGTTTTTCAAATGTAGATAATCCAACATCTTGAACATTAATAAATGCTTTTCTTCCTTTAATTGATTCGCTTTTAATACTTATTGAAAGAATATTTTCCCTTTTAAAATCTTGAAGATAATTCCATAATTGTGAATATGATTTTGGACGTTTATTTAAATTTTCACAGCAAATATTATAAAATTCTATAATTTCGGGGAGGGAAATTTGAGATTTTTTGCTTTTTTTTAAGCTTTTAATAATAGATAGTAAAAAAATTAGTTTCTGAGAAGACATGAATTGCAATGTATCTTGTGTGGAGAATGGAACCAGATCTTGGTTACCAAGACGAACACACTCATTTGTTATGCATTTCAAATTCCTACCTTCGGCAATCTTACTTGATCTCCATAATAAATTTAAGCCATATCTAATATCTCCATTTTTTAAAACTAAATCCGAGATCATTTCAATAATATCAGCTGTAAACCCGTTCTTCTTTATGCTTATTTCAGCCCTGTATCTTAATATATCAAATATTTGTGATTTAGAATACTTTTTGAATTTTATAATATTCCTTTGCAGTGTACTCATAGTACTTGCATCTAAATTATTCAGACATGAAATCTCTCTAACAATCCCTATAACTGATACTCTTTGTGGAGCATAAACAGAATCATCATTTATTCTTGTGAGAGAATAGATTAAATCCCCATTCTTGTTTATCAAATAATTTAGTTCATCTAATACAATTAATAAATACAAATCATGATGGTTAAGAAAATCTATAATGATTTCCAATAAATCTTGAGGAGAATAACCCCTTTTTGGAAAATTTTTATTTAAAGTACGAATAATCCGTATCAGAACCTTATAACTAGTTTTTTCTTTTCTGCAATTGACATGTACGTATTTTATTAAAAGATTCCTTTTTTTTGAAGCGTTAATTAACATATCTCCAAATAATTTTACAGTTGCTGTTTTTCCTATTCCCGTTTTTCCTGTTATTAATATAGTTCTTGAAATTGAGTTAGGATTAGTAATTAATGTTAAAAAGAGTTGAGAAAGTAAAGATAATTCTTTATCTCTATGGGGTAATCTTTTAGGTACATAATTGATGTCAAGTTTGCTTTCATCAAGAAAAATTGAGGGTTTTTTTAATAATTCTTCGAAAAAATCAATAGTCATAAAAATTACCTTGATCTCTTAATATTAGATTTAAAAAATTATTTGTATATAATAAAATACAGAGTAAGAGTTTATTATCATTATAAACTTTGTTAAGAATTCATAAAAGAAACTATTATTAAAGAAGATTGATATTCCTGAATTAAAGTAATCAATTAAGGGATGTTAATACAACAAATTTTTCCCATTTTTTTATGTCGGATCTTTTAAAATAAATTCTGACTTATTCTATAAAATGATGTAATAATTAATCCTTATTTGGTTTTATTTAAATTCTAAAACTTATATCTTTAAATAATTTACTTTTTGACCTTTTTCTATTATAAAAAACAATTGAAAAAATTAAGATTGAAGATG
>JAEOSD010000023.1 GCA_016840545.1 Promethearchaeota archaeon | reverse complement strand
CTTTTACGTTGCCCAGAGTCTTTGATTTTGGGGATAGGTTCACCAATAATTTTTTCTATTTTATAAGCATCAACACAATGTGCTTGTTCAATTCCTTTAATATCAAGCAAATCGGGTTGACAACATGCTTTCATTGTAATATTATACTTTTCACAGATTTTAATTAATTTATTTAATATTTCTTTTTTCTTATTAATTGGGGGATCAATTGGAATAAACCCTCTTGAGATCATACGCTGTTTTACTTTTGAATAAATGGTTGCAAATGAAAAGATCATCTCTGTTAACCCCAAAGAAGAAATTTTCTCAATAATATAATTAAATTTACCTAAATTACTGGTTATAGAATTTGAATTTTTTTTCTTGTAAAAAATTATTGGATCAAACCTGAAATTCACTGATAAAATTCCAAAATTTTCGATTAACCACTCCATCTGCTTAAATCTTTCTTCTAAAGAAATATTAATATTACCTTCTAATTCGGATGGTGAATTAATTGTAAATTGGAAATAATGTCCTTTATATAAATCAAAAAGTGCTTGGTTTGAATGGTATACCTTAATCCATTCTTTAAAGTTTTTGCTCCACCAACACCAACATTTAACATCCTTAGGATCCACTGATACTCGATATATCTGACTTCTATTGAAAGGATTGGTTACATCAACGTAACCTGTTTTTATTTTTTCAATAACCCAATTCATCAAAAATGCAGGAATATCTGTTCTTCTTGAGCATGATATAATTGGAGATATAACAATTTGGGGGTCCTTCTTTTTTTGTCTCAAATTATTCATTCTTTCACATATTTGACAAGTAAATATTCAAAGCTTTTATGAATATTTGTTTTTCATTTTCTTTATTAATTTTTTGCTTATATTCTTCTTTTTCAAGCTGATCATAAATCATTAAATGAGGATTAATAAAAGCAGTTCCTTTCTTAACCATTTCACGAAATTTTTCCCTAAAATCAGCACTTAAGAAAAAGGGAAAAATCCCAGGACTATGCTCGGCTTTATGTTTCACATTAAATTTTTCTTTAAGGGTTAATATCACTTCATAAACAGTTTGACCAATTTTAGTTAAGTTTTTCTCATTGCCTTTATAAAAATATTCAATGGGGACTGGTAAACGCACATGTAATAATAATCCTTGACCTTTTCGAAAATTTATATGCCCATATCCAAAAATTACTTTATGGAACCCATGTTTAATAAAAATGGTATTTATTGTTTCTATTAATTCTGGTAAATTTTTTGGCTCACTTAAAATGTCTTCAAAGCTGGGAAAAGCGATGTAATCAGAAGTATTATCTGATGTTTGGACTAATAAAGCAAATGCTGATCTTTCTTGAAGAAATTCTTGAAATTCTTCTTCAGTTAATATTTTCCAAGAACATCTCGTTTCCTTATTCATGATTCTTATAAATTCATCAACTTCACTTGAAGTTCCTTTCACAATGGCAGCCCATTTAGTTTTTATATCCATTTTACTTGAAACTATCAATTCATTAAATTTACCAGGAAGTTTCTCATTTGAAATGACAAATTCACTAATTAAGGGAAAGATTTTAAAATCTAAAACTGATTGAAGTCCATTAAACGCTAATTCAATATTATGCCCATATATAATTGCTCGTTTTAAGTCTGTTAGAGGTTTATATAATTTAAATACGGCACTTAAAACTACTCCAAAATAACCATTACTCCCAATAATTCTTTTAAAAAGAGTGTTATTATGATTAATGTTAAGAACAGTTCCATTTGGTTTCATAATACGCATGGAATCAACCCAATTTCCTACTGAACCTAATTTACCTGATGTGACTCCGCTGGCATTTGAAGAAATGAGCCCCCCTATTCTTACTGGCAGCTTTAAAGCACTTGCAGGTTGAATTGGGAAGATATATTTTCCATTGCTTAAAAATTGAACAGCTTTAATCAAATCTGGAATTAGTGCACTTTGTTCTACGCTTATTTGCTCTTTTTTCAAATTTATCTGGAATGGTTCATTAAAAGAATGAAGATCAGCAAGATCCACTACAATTCCAAAATTTGAATACCCTCCCGATAATCCTGTCTTTCCTCCTGCAAATGTAATCGGAATTTTATATTGTTGCGAATAGACAATTATCTTTTTCAACTGATCTTCAGTTATAGGTCGAAAAAGGATATATGGAGATATATGCAAATGGGAAGGATCACGAATACTACCAGATTGAATTCGATTTCCAATAAGCATTACATTTCCGGATAAAAATAGCTGCTTATACTTATCTATATTTGAAATGAGAGAAAAACTAAGAGAATCTTTTTGTATAAATCCTTCATCTTCCATTTTTGATAAGAAGTTATCCCATGGTAATTTACTTTGAAGGTTTTTAACAATATTTTCCAATCCCATTCTTTATCATAATTATCTCCTTAAGTATTTGAATTTTGCTGTTTTGTATGAGACTTTCAAATTTCTTTTTTTATTTCCCCCATTTGTGCTTGTCGTTTTCCTAGGATAAACGAACTTATTATAATTAAAATAATGGCTACAGTAAAAAATACAACTGATAAGATACTTGGTGGAGGTAATAAAAACACTAAGAAGTATACAATTGATGGTGTGCTTTGAGTAGGCATACTCTGTATTGGAACTAATTTACTTGCATCTCCATGTCTTAATGCAACAGCCATTTTCGTAACTCCAAATATATTTACTAAGACTAAAACAATTGAAGATATTATAAAGAGAATTAATTGTCCAATACTAAATACACCGCTAAACACATGAGCGATTACTCCAATTAAAACTCCAGTCCAGAAATTAGATAATGAAAACATGAAACCTGATAATAATGCCAATAAAATACCCCTGAATCTTTCAGATTTTTTTTGCATGAGTTGAATTAGGAATCCCAACACGGTTAAAACAGAAGTGTAAATTGTCATTCGAATCATAAATTGAGCCTCAAGTAAATTAAATTCAGAAAGTTGAATTGATAATTCACTAAATCCAAGTAAAGTAATGGCTATAATCATCATTAAAATTGCTATTAATTCTATTACAGTTAACTTCTCCCCGATTATTTTCACAGAACCTATTGCTAATACAATTAAACCACATGCCATTAAACCAGGAATTATAGCTGGCCCAATGAATATTTGAGCCACCATAAAAAAAGCCGAACCTAACCCGAAACGAATAAATAATGCAAATATCCATAAAGGAGTTCTAACTAAATTTTTCATTAATTTAACATCAGGTGGCAATTTGTTTATTATCATCTTTTCAATTAGCATCCCTGAGAAATGTGAAAGTCCAGATAATACTGCCAATAAAACACCTAACCAATATGTCTCCACTTTAAAACACCAATAAATTCGAGATAAAAAAATTTAAAATTATATTATATTATCTTTTTATCCAAATTTAAGGATTAAATCTGTTAAAAAAAACCAAATAAAAAAAAAGTTAAATTTTGTCCCAAGCAGCATAAACTTTTTTTCCTGTCATTTCAATCTGCTACTTTCATAATCGAAGTATGGGAACTTTATGTTCCTCTATAATTATTCTCAATATATCTCTTTCAAGAAATCGTTTATTATTCATAATAAGATTATTAAGCCTTTCTTATTAATTAATTTAGAATATGATATCGCTTTATTTGCCTTAATAAAAAATTTTAATTAAAAAAAAGAAAAAGTTAAAACCTAATCCAAGCTGCATGAACTGCTTTACCAGTCATTTCTATGACGGGTTTCATTTTATCAGCAGGAGCTAATCCTGCTTCAGGGGCTATTTTCATAATTGAAGCATGACTTACATATACTTTTCCCGTTTCTTCATAGACTACAAAACTGCAAGGGAATAACAAACCAACATTTTTTGATACATCTAGTGCTCCTTTAGCAAATTCAGGGCCACAAGCTAGTATTATAGTATATCTGTCGTAATCTATTCCTAACTTCTTCTTAAATATCTCATCTATAGATTTTGTTAGCATATGACTAAAGCCTTCTTTAACAATAATTTTTTCAACATGTTCTACTGCTTTATCAAAATCCATATTTAATTCTTTTTTCAATATATCAACCATTTCTTACACTCTTTTGATTAAGTAAATTTTAGATTAAAAAAGTCTATTTTGCAAAATCTTCTAAAGCCTTAAATACATATTTTGTAAACATTAGTGAAGGACCACCACCTAAAGTTCCAGCAACCATACTTGCTTCGATTATTTCCTCTTTTGTGGCTCCTTGATCTAATGCATGTTTAACGTGCCATGCTACGCAAAATTTACATTGATAAGCAATTGAAAGCGCAATCCCTATTAATTCTTTCACTTTCGCGGATATAGCTCCATCAGCCTTGACAGCTCCGAAAAATTGTTGAAATCCTTTCATGGCATCGGGATGTTCTTGTCCTAATCTCTGAAGACTAGCTTGGGCAGCTTTAAAATATTCATTCATATCATCATCCATTTTATTTTCACCAAATTTTCTATTTATTAACTTATACACGATTTGAGAAATAATAAAAATTCTCTTTATGAATTAAAAATCAAGATTATTACTCTAAAAAATTCAAAATATTAGTTTTTAATAGGATATTTTGCTTTTTTCCATGCTTTCATGCTCCCTAATACATTAAAAACATTGTTAAATCCATTTCTCTTTAAAATGCTTGTTGCCATGCTAGCTCGAGCCCCATTCCCGCAGATTGTTACTATTGGAATATCTTTAGGTAAATCCTCCAACTTTTTTTCAATTTCACCAACATAGATGTTTTTCGCTCCTTCAATATATCCCTCCTTCAGTTCAGGGGCACCCCGAACATCAATTAAAAAGGTTTTTACACCTTGATCTAGTCTTTCTTTTAACGTATCAGCAGTCATCATACCGATTGTGTCGATTGGAAGATGATTGCTATACCATGCAATTATTCCACCTACTAGATAACCCATAATATTATCATAGCCCAATCTGAGAAGATATTTATACGCTTTCTTTAGATCTACGAAATTTTCTACAACAAGCAGTATTGGTTTATCATAAGGGAGAACCCACCCCACATAGGACGGTAAACCTTTTAGCCATATATTATATGAATTTTTAATATGTACTGAACCAAACGACGCTGGATTTCGGGTATCAACAATTATTCCTCCCTCTTCTATTTTACTTTTAAATTCTTCGGGGAGTAATGGTTTAAACCGTGGCAAGTTTTTTAATAATGGAGGTCCTTGTAAATTATATTTTTCCATTTGTTTAAAATAAGGTGCAAAATAATGTTTTTCATTTAATTTGAATTCTACAAACTTTTGTTTATCCTCCAACTGTAATACTGGATTTTGCAAACGTTCTAAACCAATAGTACTTAATTCCCTTTCATTTATGGCAGCTCCACAAACAGACCCAGCTCCATGAGCTGGCAATATAACAGCTTGATCCCCTAAAGGCAAGATTTTGTTAAATAGACTGTTATAAAGATTTTCAGCATTCTTTTTTGATAAATCAGGACCATACATATCAATCCGTCCGGTATCGCCAACAAATAGAGTATCTCCCGTAAATACCATAATTGATTCATCTCCTGTGGTTGTATCAAATACAGCATAACTTGTACTTTCATCAGTATGACCAGGAGTGTTGATAGCTCTAATTTTTAAAACACCTAGTGTGAATTCCTGTCCATCTTTAAGGGTTTTTCCATACTTCCAATCCAAACTAGTTCCGTGATATATTTCTACATCAACTACATCCGCTATTTCTTTAGACCCAATGACATAATCTTCATTACGGTGAGTTTCAAACACATATTTTATGTTTGCTTCAGCATCCCATGCTAATTTAAGAAAAATTTTTGCATCTCGTCTTGGGTCTACTATACACGCTTCATTTCCAGAAGCTAAAAAATATGATATAGATGCAATTCCCTCGCTTTTTACTTTATGTAAAATCATTATTATTCGCTCATCAGTATATCTTATAATTTACTTCTAATATTTCCTCATTCTTTTATAATCTATTCTCTATAAACTAAAAGTTTAACTAATAATAATAGACAACTATCTAATAAAACACTTTACACATTTTATCTAATAACCATGTATGATGTTAAACTATTCTAACTTTTAATTATGATATTCAAAAATTTTAATTATAATTTTATTCTCTAATTATTATGATCCCTTCCATTGAATGGACGAATAATAAAGTAAAAATGATTGATCAAACTCAGCTTCCTCATAAACTTCAATTTTTAGAGTTTGATGATTTTAGGGATGTAGCTAAGGCTATTAAAGTTATGAATATAAGAGGTGCTCCTGCCATCGGTGTTGCTGCTGCAATGGGAGTCGCTTTAGCTACAATTGAATATAAAAACCTTCCAAAAGAAAAGTTTTTAACCAAAATGGAAGAAGCTGCCAATATCATAAGAAGTACGAGACCTACCGCCTCCAATTTATTTTGGGCAGTAGATAGAGTCTGGAAAATAATCAGTACTTATCCTGAGGATCCAAAAAATTTATCTGAATTAGTAGTCGAAGAAGCTAAGATTATGGCTCAAGAAGACATTAATGTTAATAAAAATATAGGAAAAAATGGTGCTACCTTATTAAAAGATGGAGATGTAGTACTTACTCACTGTAATGCAGGATCCTTAGCGACTGTTCAGTATGGCACCGCTTTAGCTCCTATAAGAGCAGCTATTGAAGAAGGTAAAAAGATTAGCGTAATTGCAGATGAAACAAGACCCAGATTACAAGGAGCAAGACTAACTGCTTATGAGCTCCAATATGATAATATTCCTGTGAAGGTTATTTCTGATACATCTTCAGGATTATTAATGAGCTTAGGAAAAATTAATAAAGTCATAGTAGGAACAGATAGAGTAACTTCAGATGCCATTTTTAATAAAATTGGCACATATTTAGTAGCTTTAGCCGCAAAGGATAATAACATTCCTTTTTATGTAGCAGCCCCTTCATCAACCCTCTCTCTTAATGAAACTGTAAAAGATGTTATTATTGAGCAAAGAAATAGCAGTGAAGTCAGTAATATATTAGGGAAGGTTCAGATAATACCTGACGGTGTAGAATGTCTTAATTATGCTTTTGATATTACCCCATTCAGGCTAGTTTCTGCTATCATAACAGAAGATGGAATCTTCTCCCCTAAGGAATTATTAACAAAATATAAGTAATTTTTTAAATTTAAATTATCAAGGAAAAATTTAAATTATCAGATATAATGACAGCATATTTTTTTGAAAAATTTAAAACAAATAAAAAAAAGGTTCTTTTTAAGCTCTTTATATTCCTTGTTATTGAATTTATGTGTATAAACCTGCATTATATAATTTCAGGAGTTACTGGAGGTCTTGTATGGACAGTAGAAAGATTAACATCTACAACTGAGGGTTTTGTTATTCAGGTTATAAATTTAGTAGGGATTGTTACTGGATTTTTAATAGCACTTTATACTATTTTGTTGCTAGTCTTACTCGCTAAAGGATCTGATTGATTATATTAATTATTATCATATATTTTTTGTAAGATTTCTTTTAATTCTCTTAAGTTTTTCGCATTTGAAATTTTTTTTCTTAAAAATGTAGAATCTTCGATATTTTTTGTTAACCATATTGAATTTCTTTTAAGTTCGTTAAATTTATAGTCATCTATTGAATGAGAAATTGTAAATTCATTATTGATAAATTCATCAATACAATCCTCGTAAAGCTGTATACTTTTTTGCATCTTATATATATTATTTTTAAAAGGTATGTATCTTTCTTTTTTCAAAAAATAGTTAATTTGATTAAAAATTTCGGGATTCCCCATGGATCCTCTTCCTATCATTAATGCGTCTACATCTGTGTAGTCTAGAAACATCTTTGCTTTAGTTGGATTATCTATATCTCCATTACCTATCACAGGAATATTTAGTCTTTCTTTTATACTTTTAATGGTTTCTAAATCCAATTGAGATTTTTCAAATTTATTCTTTACAGTGCGACCATGTACTATTAAAAATTCAAGAGTAGAATTATTTACCACTTTTATTAATTTATTCAAATTAGTTATCTCTTTTACTCCTATTCTTACTTTAAGAGAAACGGGTCTAGAAGAGAATTTTAAAGCAATATTAATTAAGTTCGCTAATTTGTCTAAATCTTCTAATAAAAAAGCTCCCTCTTTAGCTCTAATAGCTCGCTTTGATGGACAACCCGCATTGATATCCAACATATCAAATTTATAACTTTCAAGAGATATTATAGTTTTCTTTAAAGCTTCTGGGTCTGACCCAATTAACTGGATGCTTATAGGTCTTTCCTCTTCTATTTTATATAAATCAGTAATAAAGGTATTAGGATCTTTCTCAATTTTCTTAATATAGATCATAGGGACACAAACTAAGCCTATCTTTTGAAATTTTCTACAGAATCTCCTATAAGGTCCTGTAGTAACCTCTTGCATGGGCGCTAATAGTAAATTATTATCTATAGAAAGTGTTCCTAATTTCATTTTACTTTAAACATAATATTAACTAAATTTTCAAACTATAAACATGAAATTTTTATAAAAAATGAATTTTATTTAATTAATTAGCTTTAAATTGCATATATTTGTTCTTTAAATAAAATATTATAAAAGTGAAAAAATTTACGATGTATGAATATCTAAACGAATTTGAATTTAAAGAAACTCCGAAAGAATTATCATATATAGAGGGGGAACCGTTAATATTAAGTAATGAATTTAGTTTTTTCCATAATAAAAACAAATTCCGAAAAGACTTAAATCGATTACAATATATCTTCAAAGATTATACCAAAAATTCTCTTGTAGCAGCAGGTATTCGAGATACCTATTTAAAAGAAGAATACACCGAAAATTTTCTAATCATTTTATTTACCACCAATGAAATTGTTAAGAATGCAAATAAAATCATAGAGAAATATGTAAACAAGAAATTTGATTCTGGATGTTTTTATTTAGAAACAACGTCTAACTACATGTTATTAATCGCAAAGGAGATGAAAGGATTAATTTCTGGAATCGATATTATGGAAGAAATATTTACCCAAACCTTTGAAGATTATCTTAAACAAGAAAAGTTTGATAATTATATTAAGATTAGACAATTTTTTATAAATAATTGTTGAAATGATAAAAGAAATATAAATTGATTTGGATTTAATTACCAAACTTCCAAGGTTTTTGTCTTTTTAAGTTATATGCTTTATCAGCATATTCCTCAACCATTCGATGAGTATTAAAATAAGCAGCAAGCGAAATTGCATTTTTGCATCTGAATAACCACTCATCATGATTTAAATAAGTTGGAATAACTTCATTCTCCAAGATGTCATAAAATGCTTTAGCATCAATTTCCCAATTATTAGATACAGCTGGATCCTTTGGATTTGAATCATCTGGTCCAATACCCCACCCTGCCATAGAATTCATTTTATAACCTTCTAGCCACCAACCATCTTGAACACTCAGATTTAAAACTCCATTTAAAGCCGCTTTCATTCCACTAGTACCGCTTGCTTCACGATATCTTTCAGGAGTGTTAAACCACACGTCACAACCAGAAACTAGCATATGAGCTAAATCCATATTATAATTTTCCATTAAAACAACTTTGACTCCATAATTATTATAAAGATATTCTCCAGATTCATAAATCTTTTTAATAAAATCCTTACCAGCCTGATCTTTTGGATGAGCTTTCCCTGCAAAAATGAATTGGATATTTCCCTTACAAATTTTCCCTAACCGATCAATATCATGAAATAGGAGTACTGCTCTTTTATAGGTAGCAAACCTTCTAGCAAAAGCTATTGTAATAAGTTCCTCATCTAGCAAATTCCAGCTATGTCCTTTCTGATAACTAATAAGGCCAAATTTGTTTTCAATATGTGCATCAAAAAGATCTAAATCATCCAATTCAATGGCATTTTGGAGTACAATAGGATTTGCCTTCCAGTTCGGCCATTTTCTATCAAATATTTTTCTAATTGGTTTTGAAACCCAAAATGGTAGATGAATTCCATTTGTAATATAATCAATTTCATATTGCGGAAACATTTTCTTGGTGATTTCTGCATGTTTTTTAGAGACTCCATTTCTGTATTTTGAAAGGTTCATCCCTAAGTATGTCATATTTAATTGTCCATTATCCTCACCTAATTTTAGAATTTCTTTGGGTATTCTGCTTTCAAATACTTTATTTACTAAACTTTTATCAAATCTGTCATGCCCAGCTGGAACTGGTGTGTGGGTAGTAAAAGCAATACTTGACTTTACCTTTTCAATATCACCATTAAACTTATTGAATAATTCAATTGTGGCGAATGATCCATGACCTTCATTTAGATGATATGTCTTAATATTATTGTAGCCCAAAGAATTTAAGAGGCGTACACCTCCGATTCCAAGAATTATTTCTTGTACAATACGATTCCATCTCGAAGTAGAATCATACAGAGATCCCGTCATTTTTTTCATCCAGTCCTCATTTCCCTCTACATCAGTAGTAAGGAGATAAATCGGAAGGATATGACCTGATTGTCCAATTACTTTATATAACCAAGCAGAAACCTTGGTATTTTTATTTTCAATTTTAATACAAATTGGCTTTTCAACCTTTTCAAATTCATAGAAAAAATTCCACTCAACTTCTTTTTCTTTTTGTTCTCCAGTTTCGTCAAATAATTGAAAAAAATAGCCCGAACTATAGCAAAGACAGACTGCTACCATAGGTATTTCTAGATCTGCAGCAGATCTTACTGTATCTCCTGCTAAAACTCCTAAACCCCCAGAATATGTAGGTATATTACTATCCATTCCGATTTCCATAGAAATATATGCAACCGTTGTATCTCGTTTTAAATTATCATCGATTTCCATAAATCATCATCTTTAAAATCTATATTTTTCATATTTTATGTAAAAGTATAATAATAAATTCTTATGTTAAAAGAAAATAAAGGAAAAATAGCATTTTAATCATAATATTATGTATGTATTGACATACAAAATTAAAAAAAACTTTAAAATTTAAGGTATTTAATTTTTTAGATTATATTTATATTTTAAGAGATTTATTTTCTAATATCTCTACTTTTATGTTAGGATCTTTAGTATTCATAATTTCTTTAAACTTATTTAAATCAGCGCCCCAAGAATGCATTGGAACAACAATTTCAGGCTGTATATCCATTGCAGCATCTGTAGCTTCTTCCATACCCATTGTATATGTCCCTCCGCAAGGGAGTAAAGCAACAGTTATATTTCTCTTAATTAAATCCTTCATTTCCGGAATTCGCTCAGTATCACCAGCATGGTATACACTTCTTCCTGCTGATTCGATTATTGTTCCTGCCCACCCCTTACTTTTTGGGTGTGTACTCTTTTTTATGGTGTATGCAGGAAATAATTCTATTGAAAAATCTTTATAAGCAAATTCTTCACCAAATTTTAAAGGTTTTCCATTAAATTCTGCTAAACTATTAGCAATACTGTTTGGACCTATTAAGATAGTAGAATCTTCCCATAACTTCTTAATATCCGTAGTTGAGAAATGATCCCCATGCGTATGAGATGTTATAATTATGTCTGCTTTTTCTTCACCTTCTTTAATATTATATGGGTCTAAATAGATAATCCTACCACTAAACATTACAACCTTGAAAGCGGCATGACCCAGCCAAAAAATTTCCATTTGTGATTCCATATAATTTCACTTTATCTAAATTTAAATTATAATTAATATTTATAAGTCAAACTTATATAATTTTATCTGACATTGAAATAGAAAATAAGAAGAATTAAAAATAAAACACTAATCTTCAGATTCTAAATTCAGTTCTGATTTTGTTAAAGAGATTCTTTTTGAAATTCCAAATTTATCAGATTTAGAAATATCAATATTTTCGAGTTGTTCATTAAAAATTTTATTTCCAAAATCAGGAATTTGATTTACCTTAGTAATTTCTGGAATTCTATGAATGAAATTCGGTTTTAAGGCATGTTGTATGTGAAACAAATTTCTCTCTAATTTCTGTTTATTATTATAATGTTTCTTAAAAAAAGGATTTTCTGTTTTAAGTGGATTATTATTAAGCATTTCGAAATTTAAATCATTAAATGGTCTTGTACTTGTAGAAATTCGACAAATTGGACAGTTTATTTCATAAAGACCATGTTTACAAACCATAAATTTTCCACTCAAATAGATTTTCTTTACTGAATTCTTTAAATTAATTTTATTTTATATTTTTTGTTATTATTAATTATGAGTGAGTTTTTAGAGGAAATAAAATCGCAATCCCAAGCACTAAGAGAGACTTTAAATTATATAATGAACGAAGGAAAACCTCAATTCCTAATTGTAAAGGACTTCATAAAAAAAGGGGGAATAAATAAGCTAATCTTCACAGGAATGGGATCTAGTTACATTAGCACATATTTACCCTATTACATATTAAATCAATACGGAATAACAACTGAAATAAGAGATTCTGGAGAATTTCTATATAATTTGTTTCCAGAAAAAAAGAAAGATATTTTTAAAAATACGGGAATAATCATTATCTCTCAATCTGGTGAATCTGGTGAAATTCGAGAATTACTCAGGAAAATTAATTCAATTGATGATACTCCTTTAACAATTGGTATAACAAATGATCCCGATAGTTATCTTGCATCTATGACAGAATTACAAATTTTAATGAATTTTGATAAAGAAATAACAGTAACATCAAAGAGTTATGTTTGCACTTTAATGTTGCTTTATGTGATGGCTAAAACAATAATAGGCGAATTTTTTACAAATAAAAGTGAATATGAAAAAATCGATCAGTTAATAACTGAAGTGGATGCTTTAATGAATGATAAAGCTAACTTAAATGATATCTGGAAAGATTTAATAGATTCTTTTGGATATGACATGAATTTTATCGAAATATTATCGCGAGGTTCTTCGATGGTAACTGCTCATCAAGCTGCTTTGAATTGTAAAGAAATTGCAAAGGTATATTCTGAGGCAAGTTCCATATCTACGTTTAGACACGGAGGTATAGAATGTCTTAATGATAACACTACTATAATTTTGATTACATCAGATAATAAGAATTTACAATTAAATACCAAATTTCTTAATAATCTGATTAATAATTGGAAATGTAAAAGGGTTCTTCATATAACAAATCAGAATTTTGATAATAAACTCGAAAAGATCCATAGAAATTCTAGAATGATTGTTTATCGGCATAAAATTATAGATAATTACTTAGCCCCAATAATGGAAATTGTTGTTCTACAATTACTCTTTTATAAAATGGCTGAAAAAAGAGGTATTAAACCTGGGATTTTTTACTTTACTAAGAAAATCACGGATGATCTCTAATAGTTTTTGTTTGGAGAATTTAAAAATTTTAAATATAAACTTTTTATATTTGATTCTACTAAATTTATTATTTGAAATCTAAATTAGAAATTCAAATAATAAATTAATGATATAAAATGAGTGAATAACTATGACAAAATTTCATGTTGACGAAAATAAAAGCTGGTTTCATCAGTGGTGGCCTAAAGGTGTACCATTTAATACTGAATTCGAAGAAATTAGTCTGGGTGATTTTTTTGAAAAACAAAGAAAAAAGTATCCAGACTATAATATTATATGGTTCATAGATACATGGATGACCTATGATGAAATTGGAAAATATATAGATTCTTTTGCAACTGGACTTCACAATCTTGGTGTAAAGAAAGGAGATGTAGTAGGATTTTTATTACCTAATTGTTTTCAATATGTCATTTCTTTTTATGCATGTGCAAAACTGGGAGTAATATCAACAGGTATAAATCCAACTTATAAGCCACTTGAAGTACTTCATCATCTTGAATTAACAAATACCAAAGTATTAATCGTGTTAGATTCACTATATAGTGATTTAGCGGCGCCTATCATTCAAAAAACAAATGTTGAAATGGTAATATCTACCAATGTTATTGATTTATGTACAGGTCTTTCAGGAATTAAAAAAGTTTTGGGAAAGATGTTGGGAAAAATTCCTTCAGGAAAAGTTGATTTTAATCCATCGTATAAATTTATGGATCTCCTAAAAACTGAACCAAATCTACCACAGGTAACTTTTGATCCTAAAGCTCATACAGCAACTTATATAATGACGGGAGGAACTACAGGTATCCCTAAAGCAACAGTTTTAACCCACTATAACTTAGTATCAAATGTTAAACAAATAATTGAGATTTTCAGAGGAGAACAACCTGGGATGGGAGATATTGGAGTCTTACCATTGTTTCATTCATTTGCTATGACAGCTGTTATGAACGTAGCAATTGGTCTAGGAGGGTGGATGATGCTTTTTGTAAGGCCTCCCTCTACTGAAGATTTACTTAAAACGATTGATAAATTACCCGCACCTCAAGGTCTTGCTTATGCTGGAGCAGAAATTCTATTCAAAAGAATTGCTGATTACCCACATTTAAAGAAATTCCCTCATTTAATGGGTAAAATGAAATTAAATGTATCTGGAGCAGGCCCTTTACATGCACCTATAAGAGATGGATTCGAAAGAAAAACAGGTGGAAGAATTGTAGAAGGGTATGGTTTGTCTGAAGCCAGCCCGATTGTTAGCTCTGGGAATTTATTTGGTGAAAGCCCTATTGGAACAATAGGTATGCCTTTACCAGGTACAGACTGGGCAATTTTTGATGCTGCCGCTCCAACCCTTAAAAAGGGCCCTATTGCAGATGGACTTCCAGGTTCTAATTATGGAGCAGAACATTCAGGTGAGTTATGTATAAATGGTCCACAGGTAATGAAAGAATATTTGAACCAACCAGAAGAGACTCAAGAAACCCTACAAGAATGGAATGGACGGATTTGGCTAAGAACAGGTGATATTGGATATATGCGTCAAGATGGAACTGTAACATTAATGGATCGTAAAAAACAATTAATAAAAGTTGCGGGGCATTCAGTGTTTCCTACTGAAATCGAAACTATGCTGATGAAGCACGAGTCTGTTTCAGAAGCAGCGGTAGCAGGGTTACCTGATCCTGAAGGGAAAGTTGGGGAAATAGCTAAAGCATGGGTTGCTCTAAAACCAGAATATGTTGGAAAGGTTTCAGAAGAAAATTTGCTAGCATGGGCAAAGGAGAGTATGACCCATTGGAAAATCCCAAAATTCATAGAATTTATCGATGATATACCCAAAAATATAATGGGAAAGGTGCAGAGAAGAATACTTCAAGAAGCTGATCCCCTCTATAAATAGAAATAATTATAACATTTTTTGCTTATTTTAACTCTTTTTTTTTAGAAATATTTAAAGCTAAATTTTTAATAGAAAATATTAATTTATCTAGTCCAAGTAATATATTAAAAGCTAAATTTTTAATAGAAAATGGTAAAGGGCATTATCTTATCTGGCGGATTTGGCACAAGGCTTAGACCATTAACATGTATGATTCCAAAATCTTTAATACCGGTTGTTAACAAACCCGTTATTGAACGACAGATTTTATTATTGAAATCTTCTGGTGTTAAAGAAGTAGTTCTGGCTGTAAGTGTGATGTCAGATATTGTAAAAAATTATTTTAAAGATGGTAAGAAATTAGGAATTAAGATTAGTTATACAAATGAAAAGCATCCAATGGGGACCGCGGGAGCAATAAAGCTAGCAGAGGCCTACTTAGAAAATGATAATTTCTTCATGTTAAATGGAGATGTAATTTTAAATTTTAATTTCAAGGATATGCTTAACTTTCATAAAAAATCAAATGGGATAGGTACAATTGCGAGTAAAATTGTAGAGGATCCATCTCCATATGGGGTTCTTATAGCTAATCCTGAAACTAATCAACTCTATAAATTTCTTGAAAAAGATGAATATTCACCCCTAAATGGCAAAATTATTCCAATGCCAGTTAATGCGGGGGTATACATTTTAGAGCCAGATATTTTTTCTTATATTAAACCAAACAAAAAGGCCTCGATTGAAAAGGATATTTTCCCTAAAGTTCTTGTTGACAAAAAAATATATCACTATCCAATTACGGGTATTTGGAAAGATATTGGTAAGCCTCATGAGTTATTACACGGAAGTATTTTATTAATGAATGATATTTTGAAAAATTTAAAAGGAAAAAGAAAGAGTTTAATTGATAATTCGACTGATATTGCCCCAACTGCGAAAATTTTTCCTCCTTGTACTATTGGAGAAAATGTTGTCATTCGAGGTATGTGTAAGATAGGACCCAATGTTATCATCGGAGATAATGTTTATATTGATGAAAGTACAATAATAAAAGAATCTTTGATATATAATGAAACGTATATCTCTAAAAACGTTGATATCCAAAATGCAATAATTTCTGATAATTGTCTTATTGAGGATCACGTTCAAATAAGGGGTATAAATGAAAATCTGGTCATTTTAGCATCTTATGTTAAAGTTTTAAGAAATATTAAACTTATTGCTAAGGAAGGCGAACCTATTAATTATTGTCATCACGTAGAAGTAAATGAAAGCCTAATTTAAACATTATTTACTTTAAGATAATAAAATTAATTAATTTCCAAATATTTTGATTATGTATAATCGCTTAAATCCAGAAATGATTCATGAAAAATTTCTTAAAAATGAAATCAGTAAAAAAGAATCCTTAAAATTACTGGAATCACTTATAAATGAAAGTGATAATGAAGAAATAAGAGCAAATGCAATTGAGGTTCTTGAACAATTCTCAATAATAGGTATTGGCATTACTAAATTAATTGAAAAGAGTTTAATATCTGATGAATCTCCTTTAGTAAGAACCGCTGCTGCAAAATTTATTATTAATACTAATTTAGAAGAAGCACAAAATGCTTTAGAATGGCGTATTCAGAATGAAAAATCAATATTATTTTTTAAAAAAAGTCTAGATTTCACAAATTGCTCTCAAAATCCAGAAATTAAAAAGTTTAAAGAAAAACTTTTAGTAAGATTAAGCAAGATATATAACTTAAATAAATCTGATTCTGAATTCATCTTAGAGTTAGATTACCATGATTATAAAAAATTTGTGAAGGATTTTAAAGGTTTTTTATCAAAATTTGAAATTAAAGAAGAAGAGAGAAAAAAATTAATAAAAGAAAATACAGAAATTGGTTATAAAGGATTAGGAAGAATAACTTCAGCAAAAGAAGAATATATTACAGGTTTAATTTTAAATGATCTTGAAGAAGTACCAAAATCCCTTCAAAATCTTTCAAAATTGGAATATTTAGAGATTAACCGCTGCAAAATTGGAGATTTGCCAGATTCATATGGATATCTCTCTCAAATTAAAAATCTTACTTTAAAAAATAATGAAATTGAATCAATTCCACATTGGGCATTAAATATCTCTTCGACCAGTAACTATATTGAAAAGTATGTTAAAAATGGAGTTAATTTTGAGGACGCCTCAATACTAGGGCTATTAGAAATTTTTACAGGTCAAGCTTTTGTTAAATTAGAATTAGAGGCTTCATTTTTTCCATCACTACTATTTTATTATAAAATAAACCAAAATGGTAATGTACTTGCCATACATCTATCATCTGAATTATCGCGTATAGGTATATTTCCTAAAGAGATATGTAAATTAAGATTTTTAGAAGAATTGTGTATGGTAAATCAAAATATCAAGAGTATTCCAAATTGTATTGGAGAATTAAAAGCTTTAAAAACTATAAATCTGAGCTTTAATAAAATCAATGAAATTCCTAATTCTATAGGCAATTTAGAAAATTTAGAATATTTATATCTAAAAAATCATGAAGGGGAACAGATACTTAATCATATTACTGAAAATTTAATTAATTTAAGGCAACTTAAGATTTTGGATTTAAGTGGAAATGTTATAAGCAATTTACCAGAATCAATACAAAATTTAAAATCATTGAAGATTTAGATTTTTACGGTTAGAAAATAAATAGTACATTACATGTTCTCAATCTTCTTTTTTCAATAAATTATTATATTCTCCATCCATAATTCTCGCAATATAACGTCTTCCTTTTATAATCCACATAATTTTATGTCCCTCTCGTGCCTTTTTTCCCCATTCTGACTTTTTTCTCCAATTTTGCTCTATGAAGCGATAACCGAAAAGGTCTAAGTATTTAATTCCACTTGAAAATTTTTTAATAGGATATTCAATCTCATCAATTGCGACATTTTTTTTTCCTTCAAATATTGCCTTGTAAATCTTCAAACCTTTAATTTTTATATCTTCCATTTCTATTCATTTCTCTTTTAGACTTAAAGTTTTTATTAATCCTTCACAATTCTTATTGTTGGTTTTTTTAATATATTATTTTGTGTTAAATATATGAAACAAATTAAAACTTCATCCTCAAATGATCAGGAATTTCATAACAAAAAAAGCAGGGATTCATACTCAATAATCTTTTATTTTGTCTTAAGTTACGTTATTTTTTGGGGGCTTGGTTATTTTTTCAGCTTGATATTTGCAGGTATATTACATGAAGACTATAATATATCAATTAAGATTATCGTGTATATTTTACTAATACTCCCTGGAGCAGGACCTTTCTTATCAGCATTAATTGTAATAAGAATAACAGAAGGAAAAGTGGGCTTAAATAATTTTATTAGACACTTGATTAAAGTTAAAGTTAACTTCTATTGGTATTTAATCGTTTTCATTTTTCCTATAATTGCTTATATAATCCCAAAATTATTTCTCTTACTGATGGGAAATACAATCCAAGAAGTTTTTGTAGATAATATATCGTGGAATATATCTTGGATCGTTATTTTTAATCTAAGCATTGCGGGTATTCAAGAAGAACCTGGTTGGAGAGGATATGCTGTTCCAAAATTGAACTTAAAATTTAATCCAATTATAACGAGTTTCATTATTGGCGTTTTATGGGCGTTCTGGCATTTCAATTTTTATTGGAGTGGAGTCAGATCAATATCAAGCTTTCCAGAATTTTCATTCTTAGTTATTATTTTATCTTTTATTTATACATGGATTTATATAAATACTGAGAGTATATTACTAGTAATAATCTTTCATGCAATGCATAATCTATGTGCTGGCATCTTTACAGATTTTCCTGGAACATTTTTTATTGCTTTGGTATATTTATTTTTTGTAATTGCTATTCTAATGAAGTTTAGTTTAAAAATGCAGATTAAAACAAAGTAATTAAGAAATAAAATTTGACGCTATTCAAATTAAAAAAGTAATTACACCATACAAAATAAAATCAAGAAAGATTGGACTCCAATTTATTTTTATTTTGAATTAACGATCTTTTAATCAGGAATAATATTTATTAAATTAGGATATAATTATGTAAGGAGATGGATGTCAAAATGGATGATAATGTAGAGTATTATGAATTTTTAAATTTTGTTCATGAAATTTCTAAAAAGCTAAAATCAATTCAGAAAGACTCTACTATTATTATTTTTAGAAATTTTGATCTACGGCTAGTTAAAAAGGAGTTAGATACGAAAATAGAAAAACTAGATCAATTACTTTTGAAATGACATCCATCTCCTACGATAAATTATATTCATTTAAACTATTCTAATTTTAATTTTTTCGCTATTAGTTCTAAATATGATTCTCTAATTGAATCGGTTTTGGATATTCCAAATTTTTTTAGAAATTCAAAAAGTTTTTCACTTACAAGAGGTACCTCTTTTTCAGATTCTACTATTATCTCTGCCTCCATGAAATTTTGATTTAGAATTGGAAGAAAATCAATTAATAGTTCAATTTTTTCGTTTTTAAAATTGAATTTATACAATTCTCGTTCCTTCTTTACAGTAAAAATTTCCCTAAATCCTAAATTTTCAAATAATTTTTTCATTTCTTCTAAATTCTTTATTTCAACTTCGATTTCTTCACGTGTTTTGGTGGTTTGATCGATTTTTTTTCCTTTATAAGTAATAAAAGATCGCATTATCGTTGTATTTTCTTTATTATTCTTATTAAATTCAATAGATTTCCTTAATCGAAGGGCTTCATCAGTTTTTTTAAAATTTCTTAATTTTCTTGGCATATTAAAATAAGTATCCTCATGATCTAAAGATAGTATATATTTTCCATTTAATTTTTTTAAATTTTCTTTTAATGAATCTGGATTTGAAATTGCTACTTTTATCTCAACTTCAATCATAACTTTACCAATTTCTATTGCAATAACAAATATAATTCATTATTTTTTATTAAATATTAATAGAAAATTATTGAGTTGGGAGTTTAATATCCATACATGAAAACATGATTAATGAACTAGCTCAAAATTTTGGATATCACCCTTATATGATTAAAAGATATCTTCAATTTCTGGGAGAAAACAATACAAAGAAACTGTTAGAAGCAAATGAAAAACCATTAAATCCCTCTATTAGAGTCAATACTCTAAAAATTTCAGTTGGTAAATTAAAAGAAAGACTCGAAAGTAAAGACTTTAAATTAAGCCCTATTGATTATGTTCCTTATGGATTTGAAGTTTTAGAATCCAAATTAAATTTAGGTTCTACCCATGAATATTTACAAGGATACTACTATTTACAAAACATTGCTTCTATGTTTCCTGCTTTAATACTTGATCCTAAACCAGGGGATCTAGTTATAGATATGTGTGCTGCTCCAGGGAGTAAATCAACACAATTAGCCCAGATTATGGAAAATCAAGGAACCTTAATTTTAATTGAAAAAAATAGAAATAGAGTTCCTTCCTTGGAATTAAATCTACGGAGAATGGGGATTTCAAATTCATTAATTTTGAATTTTGATGCCATAAAATTGGAACAATTAAGAATTAAAGCTGATAAAGTATTATTAGATGCTCCTTGTACAGGTGAAGGTCTAATTAGAGAAGATCCGAGTAGAAAAAAAAGTAAATCAATGAAAGATATAAATAAAATGGCATCAATCCAGAAAAGGTTGCTGAATGCTGGGTTAAAAACTCTAAATCCTGGGGGAAAACTAATATATAGTACATGCTCAATAGCACCCGAAGAAAATGAATTTGTTATTAATGAAGTGCTTCAAAATTTATCTGACTATTCTATTAATAAAATTAATAAACATTATGGCACTAGTGGGCTTACTAAGGTATTTGACCATTCTCTAAGGAGTGATCTTAAATTTTCTCAACGTCTTTATCCTCATTTACATAATACTATTGGTTTTTATTTATGCCTAATAAAAAAAGATCTCTAAATCTAAGCCTATTTTGAGCGAACAAAAATAAATATTTACACACAATTCCGTCAAATAGTTGTTTATAGTAAAACATTTCAATATTACATTGCTAAGACTTTATATTATATTAATGCATAATTATTAATTATAAAAAAATTAGGGTGTAGGAATATATTGAAAGTAAAATCCAAATTTAAGCTTCATTTTATTATAGTTGTTTTAATTTTAAGTGGACTTCTTTTATTAACAGTACCTTCTTCAAAAAAAATAGATAATAGTGATGATAGCTCAGAAAAAATTGATATAACTGCTGGGAAACCTAAATCATCTATTTCAGGAATTGATTTTCTCTATGCAGATAAAGATATTATAAAAGGAAATCAAACTAATGGAAATCTATGGGATGAAGATAATATAAGAGAAGTGGATGGATCTTACGATTCAACAGATTTTGCAATAGGCAATGCTTATAACTTTTTGGAGGAAGAGGTTTCACCTCTAGCAATTCCTATACATACAGGGACTTTTGGAAGCACTACTGGAGGTGATTGGAATTTCACGGATACTTATAAAGAGAATGATAATGTATATATCTACCTTAGAGCAGCGGGAGGAAGTGATTTTCCAGGAATAATTAAATTGAAATGGGGTGAATACAGCGATTTTAGTAATATTACGGCTAAACAAGTAGATTCCATTTCTCTTCGTTATGAAGTTTGGCCCCGTTCAGATTCTAGTGATGGTTTAGATCAATCCACAAACTTAAGGATTTGGGCTTTTGCCGATGATGGATCAAATCAATATGAAGAAATTGATTTATACCCAACGAATTATCGAGTTTATATAGATTGGTGGAATATTACTCAAGGCCCTGTATTTGATAGAGTAAAAGAGGGAGGTTATATTAAATACCTACAACTATCAATGAATTGTAGTGAGGAAATATATAGTAGTGTCTGGTTACATTTCGATTTTGTTCACATCTACTATAATTATCATAAATATAATGTTCAAGTTGATTATATTTTAAATTATGGAAATTACACTCTTGATGATGTCCTAAAATTTGATTTAAATATACAAATGGATGAAAATGTAATAGGTTTGGAGCTTAAATTATATAATTTCGTTAATTTAGAGTGGGATTCAATAGGGACAATAGATGGCATAAAATTGATAAAAAAAGAAATCCTCATAAACGGAACTCATTATTTTAATGGAACAAAAAGCATTAAACTAAGATTTGTAAAATTTAATTATTTTAATTATCAAATAAAGCTAAATATGATTAAAGTAGCACTTTATCCTCCCGAACCGCCTGATAATTTTCGAGCAAAAAATGGTATAGCACATATTTTACTAAATTGGGATTCAGTAATTACTAATGGACCTCCACTTATAAATTATAACATATATCGTGGAGAAGATGCTGGTGGTCCGAAAACCCTCTTAACTACAACATTGGCAAATCAATATAATGATACTGGAGCCGTAATTGGCACGAGGTATTACTATGTTGTAAGTGCTACAACCATAGCAGGAACAAGTGAGAATTCTACAGAGGATTCAGGTAGAGCCTATGAACAACCCTTTATAGAATGGATATCTCCGTTAAACAATACACATATAATCCTTCCTAAAGGTGATCCTACAACTTTTACTTTTGAATATGATTGGGTTGAAATGGATGACGCAGAATTGGAACTCGATTATGGGACATTTCAAAGAACTTATAATGTGTGGAATAAGACTTCAATAGATATTGATGTGCTCAATGATTATGAGGATGGAAGTGTAATCGCCACTCTAACTGGCAAAAATCAGAGCATTATTTTCGATACAGAGGCTATCCAATTAACGTTTGTTAGACTGTTAGATGAAGTAATGGATACAGTTAATCAAAGCACAATACCTTTAGGACAACAACTCTATATGATTCTCCATGATCCTAATGGCGATAATGGCTATTCTAATTTTTCTCAAACCTCAGTGCTTTCAATAGGGGTTGGTCTTGGGACATTAACTGTAGTTGGAGAAAATTTTGGAATTGAATACTTTTATGGATATTGTGGTACTGATATAGGAGCTTCTTTATTATTAGAAAATAAAATGACCGCTGAAACGGGTTTTGATTTTCGATATGAAATAATAGACGCTGCAAATTTAACATCAAGTCAAGTAAATGATGATCCAGATTATATTGGTCCAGGGTATGGAGATAGATATTGGGGTGAAACTTGGATATTAAAATGGGTACTCAATGCTACCGAAAAATCTTATTCTAATGGAACTCATCAATGGGAGAACCCCGTTTTATATTATGGAATTATCAGAAGCGTTGAAACATTTGCAGGTGATTTTGATGCCCCAATGGAATGGAAATATCAAAATGCTATCTATAATGATTCAATACCTGTAAATTGGCTTGGAATGTTTATGGAAAGTGGAGGAGTGCCTTACACTTCTACCCATCAAGTTAGTGAAACTATGACAAGAAAAGTCTCATTTGAATTATACTTTGGATCAGATGCTATATTGAAATTACCTTATATTGCACAAAATGCAACTTTTGAGATGAGTATTAAAAATTACGCAGAAACAGGGGTAGGGAATATCTATGAAGCAAGTTATAAAATCTATGATGACGAACCTGATGATTTTATTGTTCACCAACTGGGTATTGATGAAAGATTTGGTACTTATATTTTTAACTCCTCAAGATTTTTCTGTGAAACATCTCTCCCATATGAGCATAATACTTTTGATTATCGCCCTCCCGATATAGATTATCCCGTAGTTGATCTAGATTCAAATGATGATGGGTATGGACCCACAAACGAAGATTTTCCTGTCATAACTGTTGATATATTTGAAGAAAATGGAATGCAAGATGTAGTTATTTGGTATTCTATTAATAATGGATCGAATTGGGATGTTATCTATCTTTCAGAACTGTCTGGGCAAGTTGGAACATGGCAAGGAACAATGTTAAATCAAACTTTTAATACGACTGTACTATGGTATATTCAAGCATGGGATAATCAAGGTAATTATGCAATTCGATATAATCATTCTATAACACCATTTGAATATTCTGTAATTCAAAAACCTGTTGAACCTCCTGAGACAGAAACTCCAACAGGAATTCCCTATCCACTCATAACAATTGTACCAATCATGATTGCGGCTGTCATAGCAGTTATCATAATCTACTATAAAAAGACTAAAAAAATTTAGGAATAAATTACCATTTTTTTTATTATTGATTTTTTCGTAAATAATAACCTTTATCAATTAAATTAAGAGCGATTAATTTATCTGATTCAAGATTATAGAAATCATTTCCGTCTACTTTTGTTATACCAATTGCTATTATTTCTTTCAGTTCATTTAACACTATTAATAGGTCATTTATTTTTAATTCCATCGAAAAGTTCGATACCATCTTTTTTAAGATATTATTTCCATAAAGAATTGATTTTTCACCTTGTATGTTAACAATTATTTGATTTTTTTCAAGGATGTATTTATTTCTATATAAAAATTCAGCTCCTTCCAAACTTATAAAGAAAAACCCTTTCTTTATAAAGCCAAAATAAAGCCCAATTGAATAAATATAAGAAGTTAATTGAATTGCTTGTTTTAAATCCTTGTTCTTGGGTTTAAATAAATAAATCGGGAGTTGAACATCCTTAATAATTGGAGATTTTAAAAGTATATA
>JAEOSD010000137.1 GCA_016840545.1 Promethearchaeota archaeon | reverse complement strand
CCCAAAAACAGTTAAAAGAATTAACAGGATTTTCATTAGGGTCAATCTCTAATATTTTATCAATATTAGAGAACACTGGAGTTATTGAAAAGAAACCTGTATTAATTCCTCACAAAAAAAAGAAAGTAAGAGTAAATACCTATTCTTTAGGTGATAATAGGAATCTTTTTCTGAAGTCACAGAAGAGTAGATTGACAAATGCATCCCGAGCATATCAATTTATTTTATCAAAAAAAAAGGAGTTAGAAGAATTTAACAATCAAAATAAGAAAGGATACAAATTATTATCAAGTAGAATAGAAGATATATTGAAATTTTTAGATAATATTAGCAGACTTGTTAAATACTTTACAAAACCTTATCTTAATGAATAAATGGGAACTAAAATGTCAAATAAAGAAAAATTAATTAAATCAGAAATTTTGGATCCTAAAATAAAAGAAATTGAAGATCAGGTTATTCAATTTCTTGTAACTAATTTATTTTATAGGTATACCCATTATTCTGCAACAATATTGGCTTACTTTCTTACAAGAAAAGGACTAACTCAAAAAAATCTTCAAAATCTTACAGGTTTTTCAGCTGGAAAGATTTCTGAAGAATTAAATAGATTTATTAAAATTGGTTACATCGAAAGAAAAAAATCCAATAAAGGGCAATATATTTACAATATGCCTGAAATTGGGCAATTTTTTAGAAATATTTTTTTTGGAGTAAAGCAAAAAATGGTTAAATGGGAAAAACGTATTAAAGAAATTCGGGATGAACTAATAGTGGAACAAAAAGATTTGCGAAATCTTAATGGCTATTATAAAATAACCGAAGCCATAAATCTATTTGTGCCTATTTTCGATATTTATAACACTTTTATGGAACAATTAGATGATATTGAGAAAAAAATAATAGTCTAATTAGCAATAAATAAATTTGTTTAAAAGGTAATAGATTTTGAGTAAGAATTTTGATTGGAATTTTCCATATCCTTCTCGAAGGATGCCAGTTTTGGCAAATAATATAGTTTCAACTTCTCAACCACTTGCATGTCAAGCAGGATTAGAAATTCTTCAAAAAGGGGGTAATGCTGCAGATGCAGCAATCGCAACTGCTATAACATTAACTGTTGTAGAACCTATAAATAATGGAATTGGTGGTGATGCATTTGCAATATTATGGGATGGTAAAAAGCTAATTGGATTGAATGCATCTGGAAGATCACCTTCGGCATGGACTCCTGAACACTTTTCCCGTTACAAAGCGATGCCTCAGTTAGGTTGGGACTCTGTTACAATCCCAGGCGCGGTTTCCGCATGGGCGGCACTTTCAAAAGAGTACGGGCAACTAGAATTTAAGGAGCTGTTTGAACCAGCTATTAATTATGCGAAAAAAGGTTTTTTAGTATCCCCCATTACAGCAGAAGTGTGGGAACAATTATCACGAATGTATAAAAAGAGAAAATTTCCAGATTTTTGGAATGCATTTATGCCCAATAATAAAGCACCAAAAGCAGGAGAATTATTTAACTTGCCTGCTCAAGCTAAAACCTTAAAAATCATAGCAGATACTAAAGGAGAAGCTCTTTATAATGGCATATTAGCAAAGAAAATAGTTGAGCATGCTGAAAAAACAGGAGGTTTGATTACTCTTGAAGATTTGGAAAATTATAAAGCTACTTGGGAAACACCAATATCCATTGAATTTAACGGAGTAAGATTACATGAAATTCCTCCCAATGGTCAAGGTCTTGCAGCTTTAATCATGCTAGGAATAATTAAACAACTTAATTTAAGTTCATATGCTCTTGATTCAAAAGAATCATTACATCTTCAAATTGAAGCTATGAAATTAGCATTTTCAGATGCGTATCGTTACATTTCTGATATAAAAACAATGGAATTCGATCCAAAGTATTTATTAGAACCCAAATATTTAAAGAAAAGGGCAGCTCTTATCAATTTAAATCAAGCTCAAAAATTTGATCATGGATTACCCAGTCATGGAGATACAGTATATTTAACAACAGCAGATTCTGAGGGAATGATGGTATCTTATATTCAATCTAATTTTTGGGGTTTCGGTTCTGGTATCGTGATTCCAAACACGGGTATAAGCCTTCAAAATAGAGGATGTGGTTTTTCTTTAGTAGATAATCACCCTAATCAAGTTGGACCAAATAAAAGACCATATCATACAATCATACCTGCATTTGTCACTAAGAATGGGGACCCCTTAATGAGTTTTGGAGTGATGGGGGGCAGTTTCCAACCAATGGGACATACTCAAATGATGATTAGAATTTTTGAATACGGACAAAATCCACAATCTGCTCTTGATGCTCCGCGGTGGAGGGTAATGCAGGGTCTCAATGTCAATGTAGAATCAGGTTATAATGAAAATATAATCCAGGGTTTAAAGCAATTTGGTCATGAAATATTTAGGGCACATTACTTTGGATTTGGGGGTGGTCAGTTAATTTATAAATTAGATGATGGATATCTTGCAGCCTCAGATCCTCGAAAAGATGGTCAAGCTGTAGGATATTAACCTTTCTATACTTTTTTTCTATAATAATTTCTTGAATTAGATACTTTATTAAATAATAAGGTGAAGTTATATATAAATTAAAAGAATTTTAAGAGTATTAATAATGAGTAAAATACTTAGGATTGATTTAACCTCAAAAGAATTAAAGATTGAGGAAGTTCCATCTTCATTAGAAGAAGAATTTATAGGTGGAGCTGGCGTAGCAGCAGCGATTTTCACACGAGAAGTATCAGCTGATATTGATCCATTTAGTCCTGAAAATCTATTAATAGTTTCAGTAGGACCTATTTGTGGCACTTCAGTTCCATATTGTGGGCGCCATTTTGTTATGGCAAAGTCTCCATTAACAAATATTTTAGGTGAATCTTCTGCTGGTGGGTTTTTTGGAAATGAACTAAAAAGAACAGGTTTTGATCATATTATTATAAAAGGAAAGAGCGATAAACCTGTGTATCTATTGATTGAAAATGAGAAAGTAGAAATTCGAGATGCCACTGGATTATGGGGTAAGAAAACTCGAGAAACAGAAGATATATTGAAAGGAGAACTCGGAGATAAATTTAAAATTGCTTCAATAGGACCAGCGGGAGAAAATCTTGTTAAATTTGCCTCTATTATGAATGAAAAAGGTCATGCAGCGGGCCGGTGTGGCATGGGTGCTGTAATGGGGAGTAAGAAATTAAAGGCTATTGTTGTACATGGTATTAGAGAGGTACCGATTGAAGATGAAAACAAACTATCTGATGCTTTGAAAGAATTAAGAAAAATAGCAAAGGACGCACCTATGTCTCAGGCAATGCATGACTTCGGTACACTTATTCATATGGATAATTATGTAAGTGCGGGAGATGTCCCTATAAAAAACTTTTCTTTAAGTCGGTGGAGTGGAACAAAAAAGATTGGAGTATATGCGTTGGTAGAGAATCGTGAAATACAGCATTATTCTTGTTTTAATTGTGCAACTGCTTGTAGAGGAAGAATTAAATATAAAGAAGAATGGGTAGCTTGGCCTGAATATGAATTTCTAGCAATGATGGGTTCAAATTTATATGTTGATGACTTAGAAGCTTTAATTAAATGGAATGTGATGGTCAATGATTTAGGAATTGATTGCATATCTCTCGGTGGAATTATTGGAGTGTTTCTTGAAGCTGTGGAGAGAAATTTAATTGATATTGATCATTTTAAAGTAGGGTTTGAAAAAGATACCGAAACAGAGAAATTTAACATTTGGGGGGCTACTAAAGCGATTGAAAATATAATTGAAATGATCGCCTTTCGGGAGGATATTGGAAATGATATAGCTGAAGGTGTGAAGATTTTTTGTCAAAATAAGAAATTACCAGATGATCTTCATCTTCATGGTAAGGGGCTCGAAATACCTGCTCATGAACCTCGTTCAAATAACATGACAGCATTAGATCTTGCTACTTCTTCACGGGGAGCATATCATGGTTTTGAACCTTTGCATTTGTCATTTGCAACCCATCTTAAAAAAGAATTAGATCTAACAGGAAGAATTGATCCTTACAGCGTAGATGAGGCTGTAAATGCTGTTAAAAAAATTCAAGATGCATGTGAAGCTTACGTAGCCACTGGAGGGTGTATATTTGGTTTTTGGTATTCTGCTGAGATCACTCCTTGGGTGAATGCGTTAAACGCAATAACAGGGAGATCATACACAGTTGAAAATTGGGTACAAGTTGGTGAGAATCTGTTTAATATGAAACGAAAATACAATTTGCAATGTGGTATCACAAGTAAAGATGACTCAATTGGCTCAAGATTCTCTATTCCTATTCCAAAAGGGGGGACTAAAAAGAATGTACCTCCTCTAGAAGATATGCTTGAGAAATATTATAAAATGCGGAATTGGGATTCTGAAGGGAAGCCAACTTAAACTTTTCTTTTTTATAAAAAAATAAAAATATCGTTTATATCTCAACGAATAAGTGTAGAGCAGCTCCTAAGCCAAGTGCATTTGAAATTACTGCTGAGAAGAATAATTGAATAATTATAAATGAACTCAATATCACAGAACCAAATGATTTTGTATATTGAAATATAATTGTATTTTGAATAACCACTATCAGAAATATTATATAGGTAAAAAGTACGGAAGGGAAGAAGATCCAAGACCATGTTAAGGACATCAAATTTACCAGCACATATGTTGCTAAGGCGATTATAACTTTAGATTTTAACGCTTCAGTTTTAAGAAAATCTAATTGAGGGTAAATGACTTTTCTATACAAAATTTCTATAGAAAAGTAAATTGGAAACGCTGTGACTGAACCTAAAATGAAATTAATGTAATTAGAAGGCCACATAAATGCAAATGGATAGGAGTAAGAAAAAATTAGATATAATATAATAAAATATAAGGAACATACCAAAGAGTATAAGAAATATTTATATTGAATCTTAAACTTGAAAAGATTTTTGAAATCAGTTTTAATATCTTTTCTTTCTGTGCTTTTCAAATAAACTCTAAAACCTAAAACAGTGAAGGTTATTGTAATTACTGTTAACGTAATAAGTACAATGCTAATGGGCAAAATATAGGCGTGTATTGGATGAGTTGGAGAAAAAGAAAAGATAAAATAAATTGAGATAAAATAAATTGAGTATATTACCAATAAAACAAGTGTCCTTAGACTAACTTGAGTTGTAATAAGTTCTTTTAAGTTAATTTTTCCTACATCTTTTTTATAATTTTTTAAATAAATTGCAGATTCAACAATCCCAAAAAGCAAGATGATATTTAAAGAGGCAAGAAAAATACCCGGTAAACCGAATATCCTTTCAAAGATCTCCCAATTTAATATGAATGCTGCTAAAAAGAAAATGATTTTTATTACTCTGATAACAATTTTAGGTTTGGATAACTTTCCTTCCACTTCGGGTTTAAATAATTTATTCACCATTTCCTTGGTTTCTGTTGCGTCTTTGTTTTGTTTATCTTTAGCAAAAAATTTTGCAGAATAGGAAATTAATAACAAGCTTATTAAGAATAAAAGCCCTAAGGTGAAAAATATAATTATATAATTAACCATAAAAGTAATTATAATAGGACCATTAATTGTTTCTGATCCAAAGAAGTATTCTTCAAACCAATTAATAGATTTAATTATTACAACATCATCGAGTAATTGGTGTCCTCCTCCTATTAATGGATGTGTTATTGGAAATACTTCACAACCTGTTAAATTTTTAGCAAAAATGACTCCTGTCTGCTCTTTGAAATCCAATAACTCATCATGTTCATGCATAATTATGAGTAGATTATGCGTGTTTGTTGTATTCAGAAGATTGACTGGGATATATTTATCATATTCACTTGTATCGAAGATCCCCACTTCTTGGGAAGAAAAGTTTACAAGTGGTGCCCAAGCAACTGTAACCTTGAAACGAGAGTCTAACGCTTGATTCATAAGAACAACCATCCCACCTAAAGAATGTCCTATTAAACCAATCTGAGAGGTATTAACATCAGCATAAAATGGTAAAGTTTCTAGCTTATTCAATAAGTTGGAGCAAGCTAGACCCAAAGCAGGAATTCCACTCGGATCAATATCTGAAATACTCCCTCCACTTTCACCATGTCCCTGATAATCAAGAGCAGCGACATAAAAACCCCTTTTAGTGAACTCTACGGGAATTCTTAAATCAAAATCTCTCTGACTCCCAAGTCCATGACAATAAATAATTAGGGGTCTATTATTTTGAAAATCTAAAGTTTTTGAAGGGTAAAATAGATTAGCATATAATGTTGAGCCACTGGATTGGAATTCTACCCTTTCATATTTAGAATAGCTCAGATTTTTATTGAAATGCAAATAAATTAATAATCCTGTTAGTAATCCTATTAAAATTAAAATCCTCTTAAAAAATTTGATATCTTCTTTTCTTATCTTATCCATCTTTACTTAATTTTAGAATTCAAAATATTTAATGTTTTTAATTTAATGTGATAAAAGTATAACAATTATGGTAAAATTAATTAAAATCCTCGTTTTACTAACAATTTAATAATAAGAATATTTTCTTTTGAATAAAGGGTTTCTTTTAACATGTCTGAAGACACAAAAAGACAATTAGTTTTTAAGCTTGTAGTTCTAGGAGATAGTGCAGTAGGTAAAACCTCTCTAATAAATCGATATGTAGAGCATACTTTTGAAAAAGACTACAAACCTTCATTAGGAGTTAACATAATAATTAAAGAATTAGATATAGAAGATTTGAACGCGAAGATAAGGTTAATTCTCTGGGATATTGCAGGTCAATCTAAATATGATCTCTCCCGTAAATTGTTTTTTCAAGGATCTCAAGGTGCCTTATTAGTATATGATATGACTAGACCAATAACATTTGAAAATATTGATAAAAAATGGCTAAATGACCTCAAAAAATTTGGAAATAAAGAACTTGTATATCTATTAATAGGAAATAAGAATGATTTAGAAGATTTAAAAAAGATACCCACAGATAAAGGAAAAGATTTAGCGAACAAATTAAAAGCTAGTAAATTCATTGAAACTAGTGCTAAATCAGGCGAAAATGTTGAAAAAGCATTTGAGAATTTAGTTTATAATCTCATGAAAAAATGAATCTATTTGATGAATTCCTTCATAACCATATGAGTGTTAGACGCCTCAATTCCTTGAATCATATCAATTTTATCCGCAAAGATTTTATATAATTCTTCAGGTGTTTCTACAACTATTTCAGCTAAAACATCATAATCTCCCGTTAAAGACATAATTTTTGTGATTTGGGGAACTTTTTTTAATTCTTCAATTACCGGTTTTATTACACTTTTCCCTAATTTACATAAAATAATTGCCTTGATTGTTATAATTTTACTCCTCTTTTTTATTGTATTGGTATTTTTTCAATTTTATTGATAAATAAAATATCAATATTTTCAATTTCTTTTAAGGGTTTTAATCGTCTATTTACAAGATTATAAAAATCTTTAATAGAACTTATTTTTACATCTAAAAATAAATCTTGAGTTCCAATTAAAGCAGAAATCGATGTCACTCCATAATACTTAAACACTCGTATCGCAACCTCTTTAATTGAACCTTTTTTTATTTTTAGCAGTAAAACTGCTTGAACCAAATTTTTTACCTCATGAGAATATCTAAGAAGAAAAGTAAATACTAGTAGAAAAATTACAATTATCAATAATTCATGAGGAAAATATTCATTTATAAAAATAATAGAAAAAATAATAGAGCCCATAGGATCAATTAAATTTAGAATACTGCTCCATTGACTATATGTTAAATTTTCAGATTTCCAATTAACATTTGCAATAAAAATTAGGAGATATGGGATAATCGTCGAAAAGATTATTAAAAAAATAATCTCCCATCTACCTAGAATGAGTAAAAGAATCCTAAATTGACTAAAGAAAGTAGATACTTCATAAGTTAGATCAGTTTCTACTGGTAAGAGATATATGATGAATGCAA
>JAEOSD010000136.1 GCA_016840545.1 Promethearchaeota archaeon | reverse complement strand
ATTCAGATAGTCCCTGTCCACATTCTAAAGAGGGCGTAGTACCAACAAGCGATAGTAGTAAAATGATGAAAATAATTTGCACCCGTTATAGTGGAAACACAATTGAGAATTTGAAACGATGTCAAGAAATCGGATATTCAGATTTTATTAAAGAAGCTCGAGAGAAGGTCAAAAATGGATGGAGAACATGGCAGGTAGTTAGTAGAGAAATGCTTTTCACTGAAGCAACAAAAAAATAAAACTTTTTTATTCTTTTTATTTAGAATATTATTTATTATAAGAAAACAGGTTTAATTACATTTCTGCAGCATCCATAGTCTATATTATCTTGTGTTTTTCATAAGAAGAAGTCTTTTATAATTACTTCCTTTTTTCTTTAATATGGCAGAGCTAAAGACCAAACCGAATGATCAAAACGTTGAGGAGTTTTTAAAAAAAGTTGAAAATTCAAGGAAGCGAAATGATAGTTTTGAGATTCTAAATTTAATGAGGGAAGTCACTCAGGAAGAACCCATTATGTGGGGAGACAGTATTGTGGGCTTCGGGAGCTACCATTATAAATATGCAAGCGGACGCGAAGGAGATTGGTTCCAGATAGGATTTTCACCTAGAAAACAGAGCCTTACAATTTATATTGTGCCTGAAATTGAAAGATTTGAGGAGATACTTAATAGATTAGGAAAATTTAGGACTGGTAAATCCTGTCTATATATCAACAAATTACAGGATATTAATATCTTAACTTTAAAAGAGCTAATGGAAGAATCTATTAAAAATCTTAGAGAGCAATATATTGAACCATAGAATACAGTATTAGTCATCAAATACAAACAGATTTATAAAAATACTTTTTTCTTATCCATCTAAAAAATTATAAGCTACTAATTTATAAGTATCTTGTAATAACAACAAAATGTTAAAAATGAGCGAGGATCAGAAACAAAAAGTGCATCCCATCGTCGAGAGGGCGCTGGAAATGGCTTATAAAGGAGTAGAGCCTGTAGAATTCGATGACTATGCCGTTGAGCAACTGCAAGACTTGCTTAGAGAGCGCTTTGGAAAACCAGATCTACTAAAAGCAGTCGTAGATCTAATTAATTTAGCTGGAGTACTTGAACAACAAGGATGTCGTTCAGCTTCATTGAAACTTATGATTGTTGTGAGTATTGCGGCGGATGCTCTAAAAGATCTGAAGTGATTTTTAATTTTAAAATTAAGGATTAAATCTTTTTTGATAAAACTAGGGAATGAGTTTAATTACAAACGGAGTCTCTTATAAAGGTTAGATAATTTGCTTCTTTTGATAAATTTACAATTAACAATCCAATTTTTTTTAGATGCTTCTCATAACTTTTGGATCAATTACTTAGGGTTAATTTAATAAATCTTTTTCTCTATTATCAATCGAAATACCTAAAAGTATTAAGTTAGTTATATAATTTAATTTCAACTTTTCTTAAATTAAACAATTAATTTGGAAACTCACTCATTTTCAATTAAATATAGGAAAAAATAAAAAATAAAAAATATTTTTGAATTTTTTTTATATCTTTAATGTCTTTTTTTTAAGTAGAAAACTGAAATGGCTAAAATTCCAATGGCACCTACTGATGCTATAGCAACTGTGCCTGCAATTGCTGATGTGGTTTCCTCAGGAACTAATAAAGTCCATGTTGATAAAATATTTGTCTCAGCAGTGAGATAACCATCGTGATTTATTGTTGGCACAGTCACCCATTCATGATTTTCATTGTCATAATAAGCCCATTGACCTAGTCGGTTCTGATTGGTTTCTCTGATTCTTAATCTTGCTTTTAGAAAGGTTCCATTATAAGGACATTCGGAATCGCATTTACATTCCGGATTACAATTACATTGGCAGTCACATTCGCAATTACATACAGGATCATATTTACATTGGCAATCACATACACAAGAACATTCCGATTCACAATTGCAATCACAATCACAAGGGGATGTACATTCAGGATCACATTTGCATTCACAATCGCACACACACTTACAATCAGGGTCGCATTTACATTCACAATTACAATTTGCAGTAGATTTCACCGCAATACAAACCCCTTCTAAATAGCGATACGTATTTCTATTCCTCACCCTAAATAGATTTCCATTCATTAAACCGAGTTGGGTTTCCTCCCTAGTACATGTCATGGTCATTCTAAGGTCATCATCTCCTTCAACTTCAACAATGACGTCTTTATCTCCAATTCTTAAAGCTTCACAATTAATATCTAACTCTAAACCAATATTTGCACAAATTGTTAATCTTGTTCTTTCGCGAAAACGAAACATGGTTCGAACATTGCTTTGCAATTGTGTCTGAATTGCGTCACCCTCAACATCAATTGTTTGATCGGGTATTTCAACTGCGGTCACGCTAACAGAACCAATTAATGAAAGCAGAATCATTATCGTGAAAGCACTTAACAATAACTTATTAAAATTTTTTTTCATTAAATACCACCAAAATTTGAATCTATTGATAATTAGAATTTCTTATAAAAAGGATTAAGGTATAATGTTTCCCAATAAAACAAAATTATACTACCCTGTCATATTACAGAATTAACATTTTTAAAAAAAGAACTCTAATTTTAAGTAAAGCTTTTTTTTAAAATTCTTTATTATAGTATATATTCATAATTTCTTCAAGTGAATCAAAATTATCATTTATGTGTTTATTATGAAGATTGCGATACTATCTGATATTCATGGAAATATTACCGCATTAAACGCGGTGCTTTCAGATATCAAATCTCTCGCTGTTTCAGAAGTTGTATTTTTAGGTGATTTGGTTATAAATGGACCCGCTCCATTAGAAGCGTTTCAAGAATTGCGAAAGTTGAAATTTATCTGCTGGATAAAAGGTAATACTGATGCCTGGTTTGAAGAAATTGATGATAATTGGTCTCCAACTACAAAACAAGAATTAGAATTATATCAAAATTACATCTACGCTCGAAATCATTTAAACAGAGAATCAATAGAATTTTTATTAAGCCAACCTGAGAAGTGTTCTTTTGAAATAGGTGGAGTTAGCATCTTAGCAGTGCATGGATCCCCAAGGTCTATTTCGGAAGGTATAGGAGAAAACAATTCATATGAAGAACTTAATGAAATTTTTTCAAGCATAGAGGAATCGATTGTATTGTGCGGACATACCCACATTCCATGCATTAGAAAGATTGAAAATATAGTAATTTTTAATGTAGGAAGTATTGGAATGCCCTTAGATGGAGATAGTAGGGCATCTTATGGTCTACTTAAAATTAAAAATAGTACCCCTAAATGTTTAATCCGAAGAGTTTTATATCCAATAAATAAAAATCTGACAGATGCAAAGATAAATAATCTACCAAATTTAAAGAAGTATGAGAAAATTCTAAAAGAAGCGAAACTTCCATCTAAAATACTCTAAGTTTAACTCAGTTCATCCGGCTCTTAGGTTTTAACTTTAAAAATTGAATAAGTTCCATTAGCTTTCGCGACAAGCTTTTCGCCATTCATAATCTCTGATTCGAGAACACCAATCGTTTTTCCTTTATGAATTACCTTAGTATCACATATAACTGTTCCTTCCTTTACAGGTTTAAAATAGCTTATTTTAACTTCAACAGTCGCACACAGCTCATCTTTTTCTAATAATGAATATAATGCAGCTCCCATACCCGTATCTGCCATTGAGTATAAAACGCCTCCATGCACTACGTTATGAGGATTGAAATGCTTCTCATTTATTTGTAGAACACATTGGGAATATCCCGTTTCAAATTTTGTAAATTCAAAACCAATTAAATCTCCAAATTTATGAAAACCTTTCATTTTAAACGGAAACGGTTTAGGCATAATCTTTCAATAATTTTTTTAGTTATAAACATACTTATTAAGCTTAATTTTTTTCTATTATTTTTTCATTTCTTACTAAAAACTAATATATGTATAAATTAATAATGGGAATATAAATGATTGAATGGATAAATTTTAGTTTATTATTAATGAGCTTATTTCTTTTTAGTTATTTTTATACTTTAAGTGTCCAACCAATTAAGAGGGAAAAAAGAAAAGGTGAGCGAGCATGGAAGGAATGCATGAAATTGCGAATAATTGCAAGTGTATTTGAATTTATTATTGTAATAACCCTAATATTTTGGATTTGGTTCCCTCTTCCTTTAATTAATTGGAAAATACATCCCAATTATGTATTTGGTTTTATTATTGGCGTTGTAATCAGTATTCCATGTTTAACAATTCTATTGAAGGGGGTGAGAGACGCTGGTTCAGAAACACTTCAGCCGTCAAAAGATACAGAGATATATGGCGGAATATATAATTATATCCGGCATCCTCAGTCTCTTGGAGAATTTCCATTACTTCTAGCCATAGCATTTATGGTAAATTCATGGTTTCTTGTACTTTTGATGGTTATTTATATCATAGTCTATGTTCCTATTATGATTTATTATGAGGAGGAGGATCTCATTAGAAGGTTTGGTGAAAAGTATCAGGAATATCAGAAACGAACTGGAGTGTTTTTTCCAAAAATTAGAAAAAAAATTAAATAATATTTTAGTTTTACTGAGAATTGGCTCGCACACCAATAAAAATTCTTTTATACTTTTCATTCTTATTGTTAAACTAATCGAAATCTAAAAAAAATAATACAAATAAATTGTGTTTAAAGTTAAATGGAGGTTAAAATATATTATGGCATATGTAGTAATTAGTGGAGAATTTCCAGGACATAAGGCTTCTGAAATAGGAAAAAAGTTTTTAGATCTTCCCAAATTACCTGATTTTGTCAAGACTGAACATGTCTTTAATGCTGTTGCAGGGAAGTATAAATTTTTTACAATATATGAAATCACAGAGGAAGAAAAAGTATTTTGAAGGATTAAAAGCGATATATAAAAGATTTTCGGGGTATAAAGATATTGAGGGATATGAATATACTATTTACCCTGTTTTGGAAGCAAAGGATGCTCTTAGAATAATTGGTTTGTGCTAATCTTAAAGTTAATCTTGATTTATTCTAATTTACACTTTTTTTTTATTAGAAAAAAATCTTAATTTAGATTTTAAGGCTTATCTCCTTAATTTTGATCGCTTCGCAGAAAGGTCAAGAACAATTATATACTTTGTTATGCATTATAAGTTTAATCCAATCTAATTTATCTAAAATGGTAAAAATGAGGAAGAAATCTTTATTATTTTTAGGTAGTGTAGCGATTTTAGCTATAATAGTACCAATACTTTCTCTCTCACTCTCAACTTTAGGTGTTAATGAACCAAGCAGTAAATTTAAATCCTCGGCATTAACAGAACTTAATGATATAGTAATTATTGACGATTTACCTGTAAGTTTGACTAATTGGACCTGGGCTAAGGATCAGGGATATTGTACGGGAAGTGGAACTATGGGTGATCCCTATATTATCTCAGATTTCTTCTTTAATACACCACCCTATCCCTTTAATTGTTTAACTATAATAAATTCACGTAAATATTTCATAATAGAAGATTGCCTATTTAAAGGAAACTCTGAATATGCTGGAGTTGGATTACATAACACAACAACAGGACTAATACGGTCAAATAAACTTTATCCTTTAACAGGCGGATTGGTATGGATTCATAATTCAAGCTTAAATGAAATTTCTAGAAACAATGCTTCAGCGGGATATTATTTCGGTATTTACATAAATGGAAATTGTTCTTCGAATATTATCTCTAATAACCTTGTATCTTTTAATATGGAAACTGGAATAGCACTAGGAGGTAATTGTACCCTTAACCAAATTATTGACAACACTGTGTATAATAATACTGAGGGTATGGAAATATATGGTCCATCTAACAATAATAGTATTCATAGCAATATAATTAGAGATAATAAAAATTTTGGAATAGGGATAACTTCTGATTATAATACGATTTATCTAAATTGTTTCATTAATAACGGTTTGCATGCTATAGATGACGGTGCTAATAATGCGTGGGATTATTTAGGAAAAGGTAATTACTGGGATAATTATACAGGAATTGATAATAACCAAAATGGTATTGGGGATATTCCTCATAATATAACTGGGATTGCTGGAAGCCAAGATAACTTTCCTTTGATGAGCTGTCCTTTATTTATTTCTGATGAGGCAATTCCTGGATATAATTTACTTATCATGTACTTAGCAGGAATTACTATGATAATGGGTGTAATTTATATGAAGCTAAAGAAAAAAATAGGTGTAAAATAGGGGGATTTCCTCCACATTTTATTTTTTTATTTTTTTCGTATAACCTTAAGGATTCCATTGAACTTTCACCGGATTTCGTGGAGGAGCTCTTAAATATTGTACTTTGGGATAACCAAGTATCAAAACTCCCGTTACTTCCATACTTTTTGGAATTTTTAACCACTTATTATTAGCTTTATATTTTCTTAGTGCTTCATGAGAAAATCCAATCCAACATGTTCCTAATCCTCGAGCTTGAGCTGCAAACATACCATGAGTTAATGCAATAGCAGAATCTAAACAAGTAGTCGGTCCCATACTTGGAGAGTAAGTTATTATTATTGCGGGAGCTGAATAAAAAATAACATCTTGTCCCTCTTCAAATTGTTTGATCATATCATCCATACCTGCTTTAATAGATGGATCTAATAAGATTTCTTTAACATTTTTAGGTAAGAATAACTTAAAGAAGAAACTATACTTCATTATTTTTCTATAAAATTTTACTAATCTTATGGCTTCATATTTAAGTTTTTCAATTTTGTCAGGCTCAGTAATAACAATATAATATACTTGTTGCATATTATGAGACGTAGGAGCATAGCGCATTGCTTCTAGTATTGCTTTAATGTCTTTCTTTAGTACCATTTTATTTTTAAAATGTCTTATCGAACGTCTTGCTCGAATAATTTTTACCAATGTTTCATAATTTACTAGCGATGCGGGGTTACTTATATATTCGAACTCATATGTGGATTCGGCATTTTCATATTTAATCGCATTTGAAGGACACATAGATACACAATGCCCACAAGAAATACACCAACTATAGATATCATTAAACTCAATTGTTTTTATTCCTGTATTAACATCAGTTGAATTTTTATAACAACTTGCTGGACAATAATTTACACAATTAAGACATTTTGTACATTTATCTTGGTCTACTCCAATAATCTTCATTAGCTTTTTCCTTTACAATTTTGATGTTTAGTATTAAGTAAATAAATATCGGAACAATGTTCCACAAAAATATAAAGTTGATATTGATATATAAAGTTTATGAACGATGTTCCGTTACTATATATATGGACGAAGAAAAAAAATTCACACGAGATAAGGACGAGAAAATTAGACTCATTTTTCAGACTTTTGCAGATTTAGTTAATGAAAAGGGATATGAAAACATAAGTATAAGAGATATTACAACTAGAGCTGAGATAGGCATTGGTACGGTTTATCGCTACTTTCCTAAAGGTAAGTCCTCAATTGTAAGTGGGTTTTTTGAACATGCAAAAGAAAAGATCCTTGATATTAATGCTATTAAAAAAATTGGAGATAAAAATTTATCAGCAATATTTGAACTTTATATTAGAAATCATCTAAAAACTCATCGTGAAAATTTTGAGATTCATCGAGCTTATGAGCAGGCTATATTAGCCAATAAAGATCTATTTTCAAATGTTAAAAATTCTGTAGATGATATGTTCAAAGATATATTAGATACATATAAAAAAGCAAATGTCTTTCGTGGGGTGCCAGACGATCTTTTACTAACAAATAACATTTTATTCTTTAATCTTATAGAAGCAATCATTCATCGCCATCTTTTTATCATACCTTTTTTTGAGACCGATGAAGAATTGGTAGAATTTATCAAAACATTAATTATGTGTATTATTAAAACTCAAGTTTAGAATAGTATTTTTAACCTAAAATTTTATTAAATTCACTCCCTATTATACCTGGATTTTCTCCAAGATATGAATGGGGATTACAAAACAA
>JAEOSD010000135.1 GCA_016840545.1 Promethearchaeota archaeon | reverse complement strand
TATTGTTCTACCCTTTCTGGAAATCGTTCAGCAAAGACACTACCTGCCATTCTACCTAGATCTTCTATTCGTAAGGTACCAGCTAAAACTCTTGCTATATCTTCAGCTACACCAGATCCATAAGCCATAGCTATCTTATAAAGTTCAATAGCATCTTTTGAATAAGAATTTTGTTCTATTTTTTCTCTGGTAATCGCTTTTTCTAGATCTAATTGTCTTTTTAATGGACTTAAAGTGTCTTCCTGTAATCTTAATTGACTTTTTAAAATATTTTCTGCTTCTAAAATTTTCGATTCTGAAGCTCCTCTTAATTTTAATAAATCTAATTCGTGTCGAATTATAAGTTCTAATTCTTTAATTTCTTCTTTAGTTCTAAAAATAAACTTTGGAGTTATTTTTATAGATTTAGCTCCTACTGTTTTATTTAAATCTTCTATAAAAGTATCTACTTCATTTATAATTTTATCTTGATCTTCTTTTTTTATTTTTTCCCATTTAATTCCTAAAGGTACATTTCCGAATCCAAATCCTAATCCTATTCTAGCTTTCCATTCTTTTGATAAAGCTCTTTTAAATCCTTCTACAATATCTACAGGATCTTTGAAATATTGTAAATAAAATTCACCGACAGGAAAATGAGGTACTAATAATCTTGCAAAAAGACTTCCTAATATTTTAGCGTGTTTTTCCAAATCTGTCAATAAATCATTTATATTTTTTAAAGCTTCTGCAAAATCTTTTCCCCCTGCTACTCCTTGAACAAAATTTTGGCTAGAAACTTTTGTTAGATTTTTCATTATTTTTATCTGTCCACTAACAGAAGCCAAAACTTCATCATATTTTTCTTTTTGTTCATCTAATAATTTATTATAATCTTGTATTTCAGTATTAATATCTTTTTGGTTTTTAAGTAAAGTATCATATAAAGCAATTAAAGCCATTCCAGCCTCTTTCGATCTTACCCCTCCGAATATTCCCATTGTTTCTACAATAGCTTGAATAGGTTTTCCTTCGTTTTTTAAACGATTAACAGCTTCTAATACTTTCATTAAAGCTAAATAGGCATTATCTACTTCTGGATTAAATTTAATTCCTAACATTTTCGTTGCTTGATCTAAATTCTGTACTAATTTATTAATAGAAGTTCTTAAAAGTCTTCCTGCTCTTGATCCTTTTAAACCAGCGGTTTCTAAAGTAGCTAATAAAGATATAGTTTGTTCCATATTAAAATTAAAAACATTAGCTGTCGGTAAAAACTGCTGTAAAGCTCCAGTAAATTCATTTAATTCAAAAGCGTTTGTTCTCCATAATTTATAAATTTGTGCCCCTGTTACTTCTAATCTTTTAGATTCTGGAATTGTTTTATTAATAGAATCTCCTAATAATCTATATGCTTGAGCTAATACTCTAGCTGTTTGATCTGCATCGCCAAACATTACAGTCGCTAGTCTTGTAGCTGTTTCCATTCCTTGCATAGATGTTTTAATATTTAAACCTACTGTACCAAATCTATAAAAAGCAGATTGTAATTTTGCCATACTTTCTCCAGTTTCTATAGATAGATTTTTTGTTCTTTCTGTTAATTCAACTACCGCTTCGCCCATAGTACCTGTATAATCATGTATTACTTGTTTAGATTTTTGTAAAGCTCTATCGAATTCTACCCAATATTGAAGTCCTTCTGAAAAAGTTCTAAATACTGCCATCATCGCTTGTCTAAATACAAACCATACAGGAACCACTATAGCTACTCTTTTTAAAGCCTTAACAAAATCATTTTGTTTAGTTGTAGCTGTTTTTAGACTTTGAGTAGAAGTTTTAGTAATTCCATCTATCTCTTTCAAAGATTGTTTAACTTGTTGAACACCCTGTTGGGTTGCTATAATTTTAATTAAATAAAGTGATTCTTTACTAGCCATTTTTATCGCCTCTTATTTTTCTTTGTAAAAGTTATTTTTGGTATTCCAGTAACTTTTGGTTTATCTTGTTTATCTATTTTTTTATTCTTTTTTTTCCATAATATATAACTATCTGTCCATAAATCATTTTCTATAACTTCTTGCGAAATAAATTTTTCTTCTGCATATAAATCTATATAAAGATTATAATAAAGTTCTAAATATCCTAAAAATAATATTTGTATTCTGGAAAGATCTTTATTGTTATCAAATAAATTTATATTCATATTATTTTTAATATTAGAATATATAGATTGCCATTCAAAAGATCTCGCTAATTCTCTTAATGGATTATTTTTCATTATAAATTAGGGTTAAAAATTAAAGCTCCTATATAATTACTAGCTAAAACTAATAACAAATCATCGGCATTTATTAATAAATCATCTATGTCTTTAAATGCTTTAATCCATTTATCTTCTTCTTTTTTTTCTAATACCATAGCCACCATCGCTATATTAGAAAATTCTGTTATAATATCTTCTATAGAAAATTCTAAATAATCTTTTTTATTAATTATTAATTTATTTATTGTTAATTCTAAATCTTCAATATCTTTTGATAATTTTTTCTTCACTTCTATAGATTCTGTTCCTCCAATTTGTAATTTGATATCATCAATCTGAAGATATATTTCTGCTATATCTTTATCCATTTTTTCGATATCTATTCCTTTTTCTTTATATTGTTCTATCCATTGTTGTCTAAACTTATAAGCTTTATCCATGAGTAATTCCTGTTTTTTAAGACTTCTTAATCTCTGAAGTTCTAATCTTTCTTTATAATTTGGTTTTTTAACTCTATAAGTTTTTCCTTTACATTCAAATTCTATCTTATTATCTTTAACTAAATTTTCTACTTCTTGTAACTCATCGATTTTTTTAAGTTTATCTGTTACTTCTTTAGCTAATTGTTCCTTACTTTTCTTTTCTTCCATTTTATTCCTCCTTACTATTTTTATCAATAAATTTCACACTTGGTATTAATGAAAACTTAATTAATTTTTTTAGTACTCTAGATTGTTCATAGATTATTTCTTTTGTTAAATCTTTAAATAAGGCTGGATTAAGTGATTTATTTTTAGAAAGGACTTCTATCCTTTTACAGATAATTCCTACTGTAGATGAGGCTTCCTTATCAATTATATCATTAATAAGTTCTATCCATTTTTCCATTTCCATACTTATCTTACTCCTAATTTATGAAAGAAGAGAATCTAGCCTAGAATAGTTAATAATCGATACTCTAAGCTAGATCTCTTTCATTCATTATATTATATTCCTAAATCTTCGTAAGTTTCGCTAATCAATAAATCTTCGCCTTCTAATGTAACACCAGAATCAACATGCGTATCAATGTTAGCGGTTCCAGGTCTAAATGCTGAAGGTGTTAATTTTGTTGCTTTGAATCCAAGTTTATATGTGCCTTTATCTGAATCTGAATATAATGCACAAATAAATGTTAAATCATCTGAAAATTTATCTATATCAATTACTCCATATCCGCTAGCGACATCTCTTAGAACTTCTTCTAATGTAAAATCGCTTTCTAATAATCTACCTAAAGTAATAGTAACAGTCTTATTAGTTGTTCCTCTAAGAACTACTTCTTTGTTACCAATTTCTCTAACATCTTCTCTATCGAATCTAACATCAATTGTAGCACTTTGAACTTTATGCAAATAATTAGAGGATGCTGTTTTAAGATATAATGATGCACTATTCGCTCTAATTGCTGGTAAATCTGAATCATTTTCAATAAACGGAGCTGATGGAGAAGCTACCCAAGAAGATGCGGTGTACCAGTATTTAATTACGTCTCCAGCTTCACAAGCATCTACTGTTAGAGTAGGAGCAGAATAAGAAAATTGATCAGAAGTTAATTCTTCTGTTTCTCCGCTTCTAACTCTTACAACTCTTAAAATATACTCTCCAGCTTTATCTGGATTTTCAACTGCTGAAGGATCAGATACTGTTATATCAACTGCATTTCCTGAACCTAAATCTCCACTTGCAACTGTTTTCTTTTTGAAAATGAAATATTTGTTATTGCCTTGCCAAAGTTTTGCAGATTCTCCAGTAAACTCAAACGATCTGTCGATTAGAGCTGTCGGATCTCCAATTGTAATTGAAAAACCAACTAATCTCTGTTTAGGATATACTAATGTGCCGACAAAAGCATCATTAGTATCTGTTAGATAAGCACAAAGATCAAAAGCTGTATTATCAAAGTCTCCTAATGAAACACTTCCAGAAGTTTTGTTTGCTAATAATCTAAATAAATCAATTACACCATATTCCCTTTGCATTAATCTGCAACCAACTGTAGGAATATCTTTTAGATTTGCAACTACACCTTCTCTACCAAGTTCTTGAATTCTTTCTATGGTACGAGTTACATCTGGATCCAATGTTTGAGCCCTATCAATCTGTGCCCAATCTGTATCCCCTAATAAAGGGATAATACGAGGTTTAAAGTTACTTTGTGAATGAAAAAGATCACTCATTATTTAGTCCTCCTATGACTTTTTTTTACTTTATCGACTCTCTCTTCATTAGATTGTCGATTATTCTAATTTTCCTTCTATCTTAGATACTCTCTCTGATAGATCTCCCACTTTATCTTTAATTTCTTTTAATTCCTTACCTACAAATTTCATATCTTTATCTAAATGTTTTAAATCATTAAATTTCATAATTAGAAAAGCAAATCCTGTTAAAAACATATTTGCTGTTGTAATTAAGAATAACCAAAATTTCCAATCACTTAAAAATTTCATAATTATAACTCCACTTTATCAAGACTTATATTTAAGGATATAAGATGTCTATATCTATCTTTAGGATCTAAAGTATCTTTGTCTATATTTAAGTCCACAATTGTATCGCTAATTCCTATAACTTTAATTTTTCCATTTTGTGTTTTAGATTCTATTTCTCCATTACTGTCAATAATATATTCATAATAAATACATCCATGTTTTAATATACTAACGATATAATCTTTTAAATCTAATCTTTGTCCATCAGAACTAGCAAAAATGTCAATTAAGATTAAGGGATTTCTTAAAGTAGAATTAGTTCCTATTTCTACAAATTCATGTTCTGTATTGCCTACTCTTATACAAATAACAGGAACAGTTACTTCTGTAGAATATACTCTTTTAAAAGTTTTTTCTACATTTATATTAGTCCATCCATCTTCAGCTAATTTAGTTTGTAAAAACTGTATAATAGAAGCTTCAATATTTCTACTAATTCTATACATTATTTTCTCCCTAATCTAGCAGAATGTCTTGCTAGTATTTTAGATATTTGTCCACCAAACCAATGTTCTGTATTCTCTATATAATTTATAGGTTGAATAGGATGTTTGGGAATAAAAGAATAATTTCCTTTAGAACTATCAGGTACCCATCTTGATCCGCTTCCAAAAGATATAGGTTTTGGCTCACCAGGTGAAAAATATCCTACAGGAACTTTTCCGCTTCCTGGTAAATTTAGTATATGATTAGAACCATAATTGATAGCTTTATAATAAGGTACAGTATGTTCTAATAAATCTATATTTCCTACCCCAAATCCAACAAAAGGAGCTTGTCCTCCCATATTTACAAATAAATCAGAATTTATAGCTACTTCTAATCTTCCTGGGCTACCATAAGGTCTTTTAATTTTATTTCTAATATTTTCTTTCATCTTTTCAGATGTTCTTTCTCCTAATTCTGCTATATCTCCTTGCATTTCGAACCAAGAAGTAGTAATATCTCTTTCAATATCAGCTATTGGTTTTCCTCTTTGTATAATATTGACTCTAACATCTTTCATTATTCTATTCTCCAAAGAGTAATTCTTACATATTTATCATCTAAAGAAAAAATACTAAAATTCGATACATTTTCTCTATATGATAAAAAATATATTCCATCTATTTCTATTTTATGAGATAATCTTATTAAATTTAAATCATTTTTTTTGATAATTAATTCTTTAGCTTCTTGAACTTTCATTCCATAAAATTTCCAATTTAATTTTTCAGGAGATACTGTAGAAACTATAGCTTTAATTGAAATAGGATTTAAATTAAGCCTAGAAACATTTTTTTCAAAAGGATCTATTATAGATTCTTTAGCAATATAAACTCTTATTGATTTCGCTAATTGTTTAAACATTTTATCCATAATTACTCCTTAATTAAATTGTATCTTTACTTGATCTCCTGATCCTCTCCGATATAATAAATAAATATCTGGATCACCAGAAACGCTAGTATCATGCCAAACTGCCATAAATTGATCTGCTGTTAATGTAGGTTCTGTATCTTGAATATATACTTTAATTTTAAGTTCTGTCTCTTTTTCATAGCAGTTATTTAAAGCGTCTTTTACTGTAGTTCCTGTAACTGAAGAATCGTTTTTTATTTGACTTGATGGTTGATATAATATAGGTGCATTTCCGCTTAGTGTTCCTGATATATGCGAATTATATAATTCTAAAGTTCCATTATTTGTATAATTACCTAATAAAGTAGAATGTCTAGCTTTAATTGTTCCATCAGTAGGAATTGTTCCTCCAGTACCTCCAATTAAAGATGCTTTAATATCATATATTCCTTTGCCTCCATTAAGTAAACTCCAAGCTAAATCTGTATATATTTTTATAGCGTTAATATTAATTATTGTACCATCAGAAGTAAAATAATTAGGTTTATAAGCGGTATCGTCAGTTTCAAGAGTTAAATTTCCATCATATATATAACCATTATATCCACTAATTGCAGCCTCGACAACATTACTTATTAATACATTATCAGAAAATTTACAATTAAAAAAACTAGAAGATACTAAATTTTTCATTGTAACAGTATTACTAAAAAGACAATTTTGAAAATGAATTCTATGACCAAAATCTCCTCCATTAGTGCTTCCTTGTAAAATAACTGGAGTATTAAACCATAAATTCTTAAAGTATATATAACGAAAAGTACTATTATTTAATGTAGATTGTAAAGAATTTCCTGAACTTGGAACTATTTTAGTAGCCTCATAACTTATACCTTCAAAGGTTATATTTTGTAATTCGTTATTTTCTAATACAAGATTTTCTATATATCTTCCTGCTCCTATTTTAATTGTATAACCTTCAGAATAGGAGTCATCTCCATTTGCTATAATTTGATTAATTGCTCCTTGTATTGTTTTAAAAGGATCTGTAATTGAACCTATTTCTGTATTCGAAGTATTATTCTTATCTACATATAAAACTTTAGTTGCTTGAGCAGGGGTGTGTAAACCTTCTTCTATTATTAATCCATATTTATAAGTATCTCCAAATGATGGACTTGTTGTAGAGGGCATTATAATACCTCCTAAACCTGTCCTAAGACCGTATCTTACTTTATTAGAATCATAATCTGAACAATTAAATACATAGGCTTTACTATTCGAAGTTACATATATTCCGCTTGTACCTGTACCTCCATTATCAGAAAATTTACAGTTATAACAATATAAATCAGATTCGTAAGTTCTTATACATGCTCCGCTACTGTGGTTAGTTTTAAAAGAAATACCATAAATTGATATTTGCATATGATTTTCTCTAAGTGCAAGCAAAATAGCACTTGATCCGCTTATTAAAACATTATCTGCATTTTGACCTTGAATAGCAAAAGTTATATTTTCATTAGAAGAAAAACCTGAAACTGAAACAGTTTCATTATAATTAAGACTATCTTGTAATCTAATATATGTAGTCCTTCTTAATATTTTAGGTAATATATCAACTGCATGTTGGATGGTAGCAAATGGTTCGGCTTCTGTACCTGGATTATCATCACTACCTGTATCAGGATTTACATAATATCTAACATATGCACCAGTAGGAGAAGCTTTTACTATTTCTCCAGCTCCTATTTCGTTTTCTCCACCTTCGTCAAGTTTAGTATCTGTATTTTGAGTATGTTTTTTATCTATAGCATCATCTATATCGCTAGCTACTGTACCTGAAGCTAAATCTAATTGATCTACTGTTACATCATGAGGATTATCAGTTCTTACATCATGATCTCCATCACTAACTAAATCTAATTCTGATTT
>JAEOSD010000022.1 GCA_016840545.1 Promethearchaeota archaeon | reverse complement strand
TAGATGGACTTTTTGAACGAACTATTACTACTAATGCTATGTCAAAATTATTCTCAGCAACAGGTTTTCGACTTGGATATGTTGTTGCAAAAAAAGAAATTATTGATTTAATGGAGAAATTTCATCAATACACCGTAGCAGGGACTAATCATCCAGCACAATATGGGTTTATAGAAGCATTAAAAATGGAAATCAGCTTTTTTGATGACATTCTTAAGAGTTTTGATGAGAGACGATTATTTGTATATAATAGATTAAAACAACTTGGATTTGAAGTAGTAAAACCAAAGGGCGCATTTTATATTATGCCGTCAGTTAAAAATTTCAACATAAACGAGTCAGAGTTCTCTAAAAAGATGATGCAACAGCAAGGAGTAGCAATAGTACCTGGAGAAATATTTGGCTCTTTTTCAAATGACAGAATAAGAATTTCATACGCTACAGAGATGAGTAAATTAGAAAAAGCAATGGACAGGATAGAAAAGTTTGTTAATAACTTATAAAAAATTTATTAATTGCTAAAATAATTATTTAAACATAATCTACTTCAAATGGAGTTTTAGGAAGTATCTCAGCTCCTTTTTTGGTTACTAATGTTGGAGATTCTAAACGCAATCCCCCTAAACCAGGGCGATTAAATACTACAGCAGCAATTTCTACCATATTTTCTTCAAATATTAAAGAGCCCCATTCTTTACCAGGGACAATAACTGGCCAAGATTCATTACCTATGCACCCTATTCCGTGACCTAGTCCAAAAAATAAATCATTTCCATATCCTTCTTTATCAGCCACTTTTCGAACTTCTTGGTAGCAATTGTCAAAAGTGTTACCCACATACATATTATCAACCAGAGTATAGCATAACTGCTCGTAGACATCATTGAATTTCTTTAACTCTGGTGGACAGTTTCCAAGAACATAATTATGGCTCAAATCGCCAAGATAACAACCATACTCACTGTGGAGATCAACAAGGAGAGATTCACCTTCTTCTACAATCTTGTTGGTAGCAGGGGTACACCCATTAAAAGTCCAGCTTGCTCGATAACCTGAACCAATCTCCTCATTTCCCGTAAAAGTCCATTCATAATTACTCCCTGCTTTTCTCATAGCTAAAGTACCTATTCCCGCAATTTCGTTCTCAGTAAATTTCTTCCCTTGAGCTCTATCTTGTAAAGCTTGCTTAACAACCACCTGTCCAATATCCGTTATTTCGCTTGCTTTTCGTAGCATTTCTATTTCTTCAGGCTCTTTGATAAATTGAATTCTCTCTGTCTTATTATTAAAATCTATTAATTTACATCCTGGAAAGATTTTTTTTAATAGTTCTGCTTCTGTATAAGATAACATTTGTCCCGTCACGCAAATATCCACACCTAACTCAACACCGATTTTTGGAGGATTTTCCTTAGCTTTATAAACTCCAGCTTTTTTAGCAGCGGATTGAATTTTTTTTTCCCAATAGAACCCTTTCATAGGACCCCATCCGCTAATATTTTTTAAATGACTCTCTGCCCTAATTCTTTCCACGTCTAAGAGTACAGTAAGTAATTCTGGTTCCCCCATCCCTTCTTTTGGGAGGAATATATAACTTTTCCAGGGAACAAAACATCCAGCAAGATAAGTTATTGATTTAACTCGTGTTAGAACACAAAAATCTAAATTAAGTTCTTCCATTGCTGCTTGATATTTTTTTACATGTCCGTTCCAATTTATTTGTATCTCATTCATTTTTATCTCTATTTTTTTCAAAAATTAATATTAATAATATAAAATTAAAGAAAGTTAAAAAGGGATAAGTTGCAACTAAAAAATTATTTATAGAAATCTGCCTGAGATTCTTTTATATTACGGGATTCTGTAATTTCCTTTGCCATAGATTCATAACGCTGTATGATTTCACCAGGCAAGGTGGACTTGATTTTATTTAATGCAAATTCAAAGTGCTTATTTTCTATTTTATCAAGATTTTCCATCTTTTCTCTAATAGCCTGCATTCCCGCCTCACGGCACACATTTTCTAAATCTGCACCACTATAACCTTCCGTGATTTGAGCAATATGCTTTAAAGATATATTTTCTGCTAATGGCATATTTTTGGTATGTACTTCTAATACCTTTATCCTAGACTCAAAATCTGGAGCTTCTACATAAATTAATCTATCAAATCTTCCAGGTCTTAAAAATGCAGGATCAACAATATCTGGACGGTTTGTACTAGCAATTGTAACAATTCCTTGACGGTTCTCAATTCCATCCATTTCAACTAGAATTTGATTAACTATTGATGCGTATACTTGGGTACCCGCATATTCTCCCCTACCAGCAGATATAGCATCTATTTCATCGAAATAAATAATTGATGGTGCTGCTTGACGAGCTTTTCGAAATATCTCTCTAACAGCTTTTTCACTTTCTCCAACCCATTTTGAGAAAATTTCAGGTCCTTTAATAGATATGAAATTTGATTTACTTTCAGTGGCTATTGCTTTTGCTAGGAGTGTTTTGCCGCATCCTGGGGGTCCGAATATAAGGATACCATTTAATGGTCGAATTCCTGCTTTTTCGAATAGCTTAGGGTATTTTAATGGCCACTCAACAGCCTCTTTTAACTCTTGTTTTACATCTTCTAATCCTCCAACATCATCCCAATTTACATTTGGAATTTCAACCATTACCTCTCTCATAGCAGAAGGTTCAATCATATTTGTTGCTTGCATAAAATCCTCATTATTTATTTTTAACTCTTGTATAATACTGCTAGGTATAGGCTCGTCCAAATTTATTTGTGGTAAAATCTTTCTTAAGGCAAACATCGCAGCTTCTCGACATACTGCCATAATATCTGCGCCTACAAAACCGTAAGTAATATCAGCATAATCATTTAAATCAACATCATCTTCAATTGGCATCCCTCTCGTATGAATTTGAAAGATTTCTTTACGGCCTTTCATATTTGGAACACCAAACTCAATTTCTCGATCAAATCGTCCTGGTCGTCTTAAAGCTTCATCAATTGCATTTATTCTATTTGTGGCACCTATACAAATAATTTCCCCTCTTCCTCTAAGGCCATCCAATAAGGAAAGTAGTTGGGAAACAACTCTTCTTTCAACCTCTCCAGACGTTTCTACTCTTTTTGGAGCAATAGAATCAATTTCATCTATAAAGATTATGGAAGGCGAATTTTCTTCTGCTTCTCGAAATATTTCTCGAAGTCGTCCTTCACTTGCTCCGTAAAACTTACTCATTATCTCAGGACCATTTATTGTGATAAAATGAGCATTTGATTCCTGAGAAACAGCTTTAGCCATTAAGGTTTTACCAGTACCAGAAGGTCCATAAAACAAGACTCCTTTAGGAGGATCTATATTTAACCTATGAAATAATTCGGGATGTTTTAAAGGTAATTCGACCATTTCCCTTATTCGTTGAATTTCGTCTATTAATCCTCCAACATCATCATAAGTAACTACTCCACCCGAAACATTCAGAACAGCAACTCTTTTGTTAACTTTAATTATTGTATCACGTGTTATTTTCACTATTTTATCAGATGGAGAAGTGTTTTCAACAATTAACCTTAATATCCCCAATGTTGGTCTTTTTTTCTGACTTTTCATAAACATACTCATAATTTCATTCATTGGATTCCCTGGATCAGTTGTTTGATATACAGCTCCCAAAACATCAACGATATCACCAATAACTACTGGTTTATCAATTAATTTTGCTTTAATAGCATCTGCTTGTCTCTTAAGATCAATATTAGCTTTTGTGGGAGTTAAAACAATTTCTCGAGCGGGATATACTCGTGCTAATCTAATGGTAACAAATTCGCCAATAGTTGCTCCAGCGTTTAATCTTTGAAGCCCATCTAATCTTATTATTCCCTTTCCTTTATCATTGATGCTGGATACAACTATTCCAGTAGTCTTTTTCTTTCCTCTTATTTCAATTATATTCCCAGTGGTTAAATCCAATTGCTCAAGAATATTTTGATCTATATAACATAATGAACGTCCACTTCGACTTTTATCTAATTCTTCAATTCTTAATTTAGCTTCTTTTATTTCGGGTTGGTTTGTCGACATTTTAAAAACTCATAACTATTTTATATTTATATAATAAATGAAAACTTATTTTCTTTATCTTTATTATTTATAATTGTTATATTACAAAGAAATTAAGAAAATTCACTATTTAAATATCTTTTTATGAATTTTAGGAAATTTTCTGAGATCTGGGTTTCTGTCATTACTTTCTTTAGATTTTTTTTGATAAATTCTTTCCGTATATTCGAAATTTTTTTTATAAAAGGATGGTAATTATCATTTTTAATGATTTTTCTTATAACATTTCTCGTAATTCTATCTAATGTTTCATGGTATTGCTCTTTATCTGTTTTTTCTCCCATGTGATACGAATCTAGGGGGATTATCCTCAAATTCCTTTCAATAACGTTTATTACTTTATTTATAATATCTTTTAAATCATCAAACTTGGAAGGATCAATTGTCTGAATGGGATTATCCCAACTATAATTATTGAACAAATCAAACTTTTCATTAATTTTATAAATCACTTCTTGTGGAATAGGTTCACCTCTCTTTTTATTCCATTCAATACATATTTGTAGAGGCGTAGCAATATGTAGAATAAAATACTTTAAATTCTTTTCTTCAGCAATTTGCTTTAAGTCATGGCGCATACTAGTGTAATAGTTTAAATCATCGCTAATTACTATAAAACCTTGATTTAATCCAGTTCTGATGTCATTTAAGCTTTTTTCTCTAACCAATTGTTCTTTTTGGTGATTAAACTTGTTTGGAGAAATAGAATTCCTTATCTTATCTGGATCCACAATTTTTACTTGAAAATTTTTATATTTTTTTTTAATTAAATTTTTTAAATTTTCAGCAATTGTGGTTTTACCAGATGATGGTAAACCTACTAATATTAGTAAAAAATTTTTCGTAATCAACTTTCAATTTGATTAAAGTTATTTATGAGTTCAATTTTTTCTCTTCTCGGAAGAGATTTAATTTCTAATTCCCTTCTCATAGCATTTCTTCTTTCTAAGAATGATTCAACATATTTAAGGCTAATTACCTTTTTTCCCCGACAAAATTTAGCGCCAGTTCCTTTCTTATGTTCTTTAAGTCTTCTTTCTAAGTTACTGGTGTAGCCCGTATAAAATCTTTTTCTATTATTTTTAGAAATTGTTTCTAATATATAAACATAAAAAACAGCCATGTCAGATTCACTATTTATAGAATAATTTTTGTAATATTTATTTTTTAAGTCAATCTAATACTAGTCACTCACACAAATTTTGCATACTTCTAAGATATATTCATTGTTATGCATACTGAAAAATTAGCATTTTCAAATTAAATTTATTAATAAAAACTTTTATAATTTAAAAGTAGGAATTAGGTTTGGTTTGGTGAGGTTCTATTCCTTTAGGTATTTGTTTGATTAAATGGGATGAAATTACTGGAGGAGTTATTTATATGAAATACCCTGATGATATAGATATCCCAGATAATATTGTACAACAGATTCAAATTTCCCACAACTTCGTAGAATCTCATATAACAATTGAAGAAAAAAATTGGAATTCTATTTCTTATTATAATGAAGAAAAAGATATAATATTCGTATTAGTCTTAGACAAATACGATGAAAGCCAAGATTATATTGGCATTTTAGATGATTTTAAAAAAACCTTAGAATTTGAATTAAGTGAGGAAGAATTAAAAGAACATATAGAGCGGATGTTTTTAGAAAAAGTATTAAATGTTTTTAGGACCAGAGATGAGGTTATAGGAAAATTAAGTAATGAAGTTGCGAATTTAAAAACAAAAGAATATGATTTACAAAAGAAGTTTGAAAAAATAGCAACCTCTAATCATCTAAAAGTAAAAAGTAAAATTCAATTTTTATTAGCTATTAATGACGAGTTAAGTTTTCAAGAGCTTAAAAAATCAATAAAAACTAGTAAAAGATGGTTAACTAGTGTTATTGAAACTTTATTTAAGAATGAAATCATTGGTTATAATACTTTAAATGATACGTATTATTTAATTTTCTAAATATTTCAAATCTCCTTTTCTTAAATAATCAGATTCTTAAGAGGGCTACAATTCTTTTTATTAAAATTAGAAAATTTAATTCAGATTAAATTTGATGAAATTATGAACTTAGCAGAGGAAGAACAAAAAGAAGTAATTAAAGTAATGGAATCCCAAATGTTGACATTACTTCATGGTGAAGCTGTAAAATCCTTTGAAAAAGATTATGCTAAATATATAGGTGTTAAACATGCTATTGGAATTAATAGTGGTACAGCAGCCTTACATATTGCCATAGCTGCTCTAAATATTGGACCTGGGGATGAAGTAATAGTTCCCCCATTTACCTTTATAGCAACTGCTAGCTCAATCTTACATAATAATGCTATACCAATATTTGCAGATATAGATAGTAAGACTTACACTTTAGATCCTAAATCAGTTAAACAAAAAATTTCTGATAAAACAAAAGCTTTAATACCTGTTCATCTTGCTGGAATGGTAGCTGATATGAGTGAATTAAAAGATCTAGCTAATGATTATAATTTATACATTATTGAAGATGCTTGTCAATCAATTGGTTCAAAATTTAGAGGTAAAAAGGTTGGTTCATTAGGGGATATTGGATGCTTTAGTTTTTACCCTTCTAAAAATATAACGACTGGAGAGGGAGGGATGATTACTACTAATGATGATGAATTAGCCAAACAGTGTCGATTATTACGACACCATGGAGAACCTTCATGGTATGTATACAATCGATTGGGTTATAATTATAGAATGACTGAAATCCAAGGTGCAATTGGGAAAGTGCAGTTAAAAAGAATTGATAAATTTATTGAAATAAGAAATAAAAATGCGCAATATCTATCTGATGCTGTCAGTGAAATCAATGGAATTGTTCCTCCTTATATACCTGATTATTGTGAACCTGCCTTCAATTATTGGATAGGGCGAATTAACCCTGAAATTATGGGTTTAAATAAATCTCAATTTATTGAACAATTTCCTAAGAGCAAAGTTCTATATCCTAAACCATTGTACAAGACTAAGCTCTTTCAAAAAAAAATAGCTTATCCAAAAGGATGTCCTTGGTCTTGTCCATTTTACGGAAAGGAGATTGATTATAACAAAATTTATTTACCGAATGTAGAAAAAGTGACCAGAGAAATTTTTGCTTTAGATATTCATCCTAACATTACAAGACAAGATTTAGATGAAAATATTCAAGTAATGAAAAATCTGGTTAAAAAATAACTATTCTTGAAGCTTATTTTTTATGAAAAATCTTACTATAAAAGTATATGGGTTAGTACAAGGAGTATTTTTTCGCTATACTACACGAAAATTTGCGAGAAAATTAGGACTAACTGGTTTTGTTAAAAATATGGCTGATGGAACTGTTTATATAGAAGCAGAAGGCCCTGAGGATAAATTATATGAATTATTAGAGTTCTCAAAGAAGGGCCCAAAATATGCAGAAGTAGAAAATGTTGAGTATGAATTTAGCCAACCCAAAAATAAATTTAAAGGTTTTGACTATGTCTTTTAAATGCTTTTTCAATTTCCTGAAAATTTGAATAATATTATTTTAGGAATTTAAATTTTTACATACTAAAATAATGTATTGTTTTCTACGTATTACGTAGATATTACTGTGGAAAATATATTATAATTCTAACTAATTATTTATGTCGTCGGTACTGAAGAGAAAGAAATTTTTTGAACTCTTTCAATTACTCAAAACCACGAGAATTAAATTTCAAGGACCATTAGTTTTAAAAATGTATGGCCTTTTAAATGAATTAAACTTAACAACTGAGAATAGATATATTTTATGTAATTTTATTGATCAAAATAGTGTTTTATTTGGTTTAACCAAAGATATTTATCAATCCAATCATAATTATAGTTTGAATCAATTATTTCTTTTTGCTTATAATAAAGCTAAAAGTTTTCAGATGATAAATAATCTTTATGAGGAGTATATTAATTCTATTAATGCAATCTATAATAAAATAGATACAAAAAATCTCTTATTTTAATCAACTTTTTTCAGGTAAAAGTTTTCTTGGATTTATTTTATTGAAGCCAAGAAGAAAATTATTAATAAGGATAAATTTTATTATGAAAATATCAAGAAATATTGTAAGTTAATGATTTTTATAAAAATAATAGAGAGTATGAATTTAAGGAGGTTAATCAGAATTGGATTCAAATGGTCACTATATCATTAAAATCGTTTTGCTTGGTGAAGCAAATGTAGGAAAAACTTCTTTGGTATATAGATTTATAGAAGATAAATTTAGAGAAAATTATAAAAGCACTTTGGGAGTAAATTTATTAAAAAAAGAGATGAATATTAAAGAGTATGGGGAAGTATCCGCTCAAATTTGGGATTTGGGAGGACAAGAATCGTTTAAATCTCTTAGAAAGCTCTATCTGGAAGGTGCTAATGCTGGTATGTTAGTCTATGATTGTACAAAGAAAAAAACTTTAGACAAACTTGATGATTGGATCCAAGATTTTAAACAAGCCAGAGGAAATGAGCCTTTGGTTTTAATAGGAAATAAAAATGATTTAAATGATAAAATTAAAGTTCAAGATAAAGAAGGAATTGAATTTGCTAAAAAGTATAACATGGAATTTATATCTACCTCTGCTAAAACGGGTTCAAATGTAGAAAAAGCGTTTATAAGAATCACAAAGAAGATATTAGATAAAAATCTAAATATATAAATATCTCATAACATGTTTTTAAATTATTTTTAAATCTTCATACTGAATTTCGTAAAATAATTTTGTATAAATAGTTATTTATAAATGCCTTTATAAATGATAATTTATTTAAATAAAAATATATAAAAAAATACCATTTTTACCTAATTTAATTTTTTCATTTTATTTCAATCAGATTTAACTTTATGATAAATAATGCCAGAAGAAGAAAACGATTTTGAAGAGGAGGAGGAAGCGGAGGAGGAGGAAGATGAAGAAGAAGAATTTGATTATGAGAGCGATTTAGATTACAAAATTGAAAATGTTGTAGCTACTGTTACTGTAGAAATTACAGAAAAAATAGACCTTAATCAAATTGCACGGAAACATGCCGAAGTTGAATATAATCCTGAGCGATTTCCTGGTTTAGTGATGAGAATAGAAAAACCTCGAGCGACAATTTTAATATTTTCAACTGGGAAAATGGTGGTAACCGGATTACGTAAAGCATCAGAAGCAGAACGTGTAGTAGATAAAGTAGTTAAAAATATAAGAAAAGCAGGAATTAAATTGGCAAACCCAGAAATAACAATTCAAAATATTGTGGCAAGTGGTGACTTACATACAAATATAGATTTAAACATGGCTGCTATCGTTATGGAATATGCTATGTATGAACCAGAAGTTTTTCCTGGTCTAATTTATCGTATGCAAGAACCTAAAACAGTATTTTTAATTTTTTCTACAGGTAGGATTGTATGTACTGGTGCGAAAAAGAAGGAAATTGTTAGAGATGCTGTTATGAAACTAAATCAACAAGTTCGGGATTTAGGGGTAGCTAAAAAAGAATTGACTGATACAGATTATCAAGATATAACTTTTATATAAACTTTTTATCTTATTATTTTTTTAAAATTGTTAAATTTAACTAAAAATACCCTCAAAACTTTAATCTAAATAAAAGAATTAATTTAGAAAATTCATATTTAATCCTTTTGGAAAACTATCATGAATTCACAGTAATCTTTACCAGTTTGTAAGCAACAATTTATTTCTTGGGCAAAACAATGAATATTACTCATTTTTTCTACTATACCTGCTAATAAACCTGCTTCAAAGGAACAAAAACTTCCCTCTGTTTTAATACTCTTCCCAATTAAATCCCTAATAGATGAATGTTCTTTTAATTTTAGCTGCACTATTGCATCAGAACTTTCAGAAATTTCTACTTTCCCAATATTATATTCAGATATAATCTCTTTTAAAAGAGTAGGGATTTTCGAAGCATCTTGATCTTGTTTGATTTTTAAAATAGTCCCTAGTTCATGGCCTAAATAATAAAAGATAGCTTCCAATTGATGACCTAGAGCAAGTAAAGCTCCAACTTTCATATCACCAATTTCTTTTCCTTCTTTCAAATGATTCTTCATTTGGGTTAAAATTTTTGAGAGTAATTGGCGATCCATATCAATCTATCCTACTTTATTTTTATTATATTTAAATTTTAATTTACTTTTTATTAAATTTTATATTTTTACTGAAGAAATAAATCCATACAAAATTGCATCAATTATATCTTCCTCTTGTATATTTACTGTAAGTCGTCTGTCTGCTACAATGATTGTAGGCAGTGAAGTAATTTTATAATAACTGGTTAATTTATAATTTTTTTCCACATCAATTTTTTCAATAAATAATTTCTTTCCAAACATAGAAATGTTAATCCTTTTTAAAATTTCTTCTATTGGTTTGCAAGGTGCACAGTGTGCTGATGAAAAAAACAAAATTTTTGGATAACCCTCTTGGAATTCTTCTAACATAAGTAATCATTGGGATTTAAGGTGAGAATACCTATTGATCTTTAAATTTATTATGTAATTCTTGTATTATTGCTTGAAATGCTTTATATACTCCAGTTCCCGTCTTTGCACTCGTTTTATAATATCCTAAAAATTTTCGTTGATCTACAATCTCTTCTGCTTTACTGTTATCTAATTTTTCTATATCAATTAAATCAATTTTATTACCAAATAGAATTATAGGAATATTTCCACAATATTTCTTAATATCTTCATGCCATTCAGTAATATTACTAAAACTCTTTTCTTCCCCAAGAGCATGTGAAAAAACAATAATAGCCGCTTTACTTCCTTTATAAAAAGTAGGTCTCATAAAACTGAACTCTGCTTGGCCAGCTATATCCCAAAAGAAAAGTTTTACCATATTTCCTTCTACTTTTTCATCATATTTTGAAAATTGAGCTCCAAGGGTTTTAATATATTGTTTTTGAAATGAGCCTTGAGTATACTTTTTAATTAAAGATGTTTTACCGACACCTCCATCGCCAATCACAGTAATTTTGAATACAAAATCCTTCTTTTCTTTATTACCGGTCATTTAATCACTCCATAGCTTTTCCGCGTATTATACTAAATTTAAATTTAACTATTCAAAATCTTAATTATTATTATTTATGATTATATTTATATTGAATTTATAATAATAATTAGTTCTTTTAATCTTTACAGTTTATTAAATTAAATTAAAGAGAAACTAATGATAAAAAGATTTGTTTATAATTATGAAAATGTTGAAAAGAATTGAAAACGTCATCAAGAAGTTCAAGAGAAAGAAGGTTTTATTAGCTATCGCAGAATCGTGTACAGGTGGGTATATTTCACATATGGTTACTAATATTTCTGGGGCTTCAAATGTTTTTGAGAGAGGTATTGTCTGTTATAGTAATAAATCAAAAATAGAGATATTAAATGTTGATCCAAAAAGTATAGACGCATTTGGTGCTGTTTCTGAGACAGTGGCAAGGCAATTAGCTTATAACGTAAGAATTCTTTCTAATGTTGATATTGGGATAGGAATTACTGGAATTGCTGGACCGACTGGAGGAACAATTGAAAAACCTGTTGGATTAGTATACATAGGATTTTCAACAGAAGAAGAAACAATTATCCAGAAATATAATTTTGATGCTGATAGAATTAATTTTAAAGAATTAGTTTTAGAAAAAATTATAGAATTCTTAGAAGAAGTTCCCTGATGTAACATTTCCTTATTAATTGTTATTCCACTAATCTACCATTTTCCATTATTTGCTTTTTAGTTCCATCCAAATATTCAATAGTAATATTTGCCTTAGGGGCGGTAACAAAATCCCAATGCATTTGAGAGACTGATGTACCTCCGAATGATTTATTAAATCCAAAAGCAACGTGAACACTCCCATTTATTTTCTCATCTGTGAGAATATATCCGATAGCTTTAGTAATTATAGGATTACATCCAATTCCTAACTCTGCAACATTATATGTCCTAATTTCTGGGACTTTATTTGCTTTATCTATCTTTTCACGTTGTTTAAAAGCATCGATTAAGATATCTAAATTTGTATCAGCTGTAACTTTGTTCATCAACAGCCTGCCATTCTTAAAATTAAGCTCAATATTTTTCAAAATTTTATGAGTATAACGTTCTTTTGTTAATGGACAAAATATCTTTCCTTCTCCTTGTTTTTCATTTGGAGGAAAAAATACTTCACCTGCAGGTAAATTACCTCCTAAGTTTCCTAAGGCAATTTGTTCGTTAGAAAGTAATCCATCATCGAGGATTCTTGCTCGATTTTCTATGGAAACCCAAAAATCTGTACCAAAATCATCACTAACAAAGACTTTCTTAGCATCAACAAAAAACTTTCCCAGCTTCGCTGTGATTTTAGTTAAATCTTCTGACGGAAGACTCATACCATCAATAATGAATTTTTCAAATAATTCATAATCAACATTATAAAATTCTGCAGCTTTTTTTGAAGGCCAAGCAGCGTAACACCACTTTTTACCTGGTGCATATTCCTCTTTGAATCCGTATAAAACATCTCTTAACGGGGCTATTGATTTTTGATATGCGCCAAGCTTGTTTTCTGGTGCATTGTTCCGTATTGACGGATCTTCAGGGTATTCAATGACTATGTAAGCATCTATATTTTTAATCATTTCAATATAAGGAGATGGTGGTTTTTCTAATGTTTTCGCTTTTATTTTATCATCTTGCCAGATATTTTCCTCAAAATAGTCACTTGTGGAAATAATATGTGGAATTCCTCCTTTTCTAAGGACACTTAAAGCAATCTCCTCCAAAAGCTCATAGCAGTATAATCCACCCCTTATTACTACAAATTCACCTTCCTTTTTAATGTTGACACTTTTCGTGATATTTTCAGCACATGATTTGATTTTTTGCTTAGTAATCATAACTCTAAGAAATATTCGATAAATATTATTTCTTATTAAAAAACTAAATTCCAATTAAATGGTAAAATATTCAAAGCATTTATTATAAAAAACTTGTATAATTAAAATATTGAATAAATGAAATATATCTAAATAAATATTAACCATTAAACAAAAACAATTCAAATTCTTAAAAATGGTTATCCGAGAAGCCGGTTTATTATTCAGAGGTTTTACTTTAGTTAAAAAAAGTTATCATAAGACAACATTAGGAAAAATTGACACAGACTTAAGAAGCGGTTTATTAACAGCTCTCTTAAATTTTGCAGATACTGCTTTTACACAGAATACAATTGAATATTTTGAAGGAAAAAAGTTTGTTATAGCTTTTATTAATGATGAAATTACAGCAGAAGATAGTGTAAATCCTGAACCCTTAGTATCCTATGCTATTTTTGATGGAGAAAAGAAAATTGATAAATATATACAGAAAATCCTCAAACCATTATTGACTAATGTAGCGAGTGAATTTAAAAAGAAAAATGAAAGGAAAAATTTGTCCGAAGTTACTCAATTTAAAGATTTTAAGGAAATACTTGATCAAATTTTTGGTTCAGAGACACAAAATGTTGATCAAAAATTAAAAGGGCTATTTTATTAAAGTTTTAAGGGTTTCATTTAAGGTTATTTTGGCTTTCTTGATTTTTTTAAATATAATAATATTATTGGTAAAGCTATCGTTGCATCAGAAATTACTGTAGAATATTTAGCTTTCTCATTAACCTTCCCCCAAGAAATTGCTTCTTCTAATGTTGCTCCGCTTAAACCTCCTGGTTCTGGGCGATCCATTGTAATCTGGATTGCATAAATCGCTGAAGTGGGACAAAATTGAAGCGATTGAAAAATAAAATTCTTTGGAACGCCTCCCCCCACAATGCATACGCCCGCATGTTTAGCGTCCCAAGCTAAATCAACCATTTTTAACATATCTTTAAAATGGTTTAAGTTTAAATCTCGATGATGGAATCCTAATTGCAATGCTAAACCCGAATCTGTGAATGCTGGACAAAATATCGGAATCTCCTTTTCTGCACATATTTTTAATATTGAGTTTTTGTTATCTGGTAATTGTTCTCCTAGAGTTTTTAGAAAAGAACTAACCGGTATATTATTATCAGGTATAACTAAATCAGAAACAAAATCTTCTATGCCTTCATATACTTCATTAGGTAAAAAAACGTCATAAATACGGTTTAACTGATTTTCATGAAGGTTAGTATCATTTAATTCATGGATCTTAAACTCACCTTGTAAATGGTGGAATCCGAGTGTTTCTGCGATATCATGAGTTAAACTGGCACCAGTAGTAACTAAAATATCAATAAAATCATGCTTTATAAAATCATAGATTACTCCCTGCATACCAGCTGGTATTAAGGCTCCAGCTAATCCAAAAAACTTAGTACAATCTTTATCCTCAACCATTTCTTTATAAATTTCACATGCTTTAGCTAATCTCTTGGCATTAAATCCTGTATCCGCTAATTCTTTTATTAATTCAACAAGATTATCACTTTTATCTATTTTAAATTGATTTACTTTCTTCAATTTCTCTTTAAAATCTTCAACTGGCATTTTACTTAATATATAAATTATTTGAGATAAAAGAAATGAACTCTATAATTAATTTAGCAGCTAAATTACTAGTCAAGTTGTTTGAAAGATCTAAATTTGGTGCAACTTCAACTAAATCAAAACCAATTATTTTAAATTCATTTGCTAGTTGTCTTAAAATTGTCCATAATTCTCGATAAGATAAACCACCCGGAATTGCAAATCCGGTTCCAGGAGCTATCGAGGGTTCTAAAACATCAATGTCAATTGAGACATATAAAAATTTTATTTTTGAGTTCGTAAAGAAGTTAATAATTTCTTGCATGTATCTATTTAATCCATAGTCTTGAAGTTGATATGCATCCAAATGTTCAATTTTTTCTTCCTTAGCAATCTTTAATTCTGGGATATCAATGTCTCTTGTACCTACAATTAAAATATTACTATTATTTACATAATCGAAATCAAAAACTCGATGAGAGATAGTAGCATGTGAATACACTCCCTTATCCCATTCCTCATAAAGATCAAGATGGGCATCAAATATCAAAATACCAAATTGATCTTTATCCGCGAATAAATCTCCAACGGTTTGTATAACGGGAAAGGAACAGAAGTGATCCCCACCAATCATTATTGGAATAACATCCCTCTTCTGATTATAAATTTTGTGAATAAAATTCTTAATTTCTTTAAGATTTTTATCTACCTCTGATGGTTCTATCTGGACATCTCCTAAATCTACTACTTCTAAATTGGGTATTTCTATACCCATTTCAGTAGTCAAGGCTAAATCATTGGTTACTTCACGTATTTTTTGAGGAGCGATTGCTGAATTAGGCGCTTTTATTGAAGTTAAATAATCCCATGGTATTCCAAATAGTACAAATTTACTTTTAGAATCAATTACTTCTCCAAAATCATAGAATCTCATTGAATATCCCTTAGTTTTTGGGTTAAAATTACATTTTTTCTAGAGTTTCAATTCCTAAAATATTTAATCCAATCTTAATTACTACTTGTACACATTTAATTAATAACAACCTTGCGCGTTCGAGCTCTTTATCCTCAGAAATTACTTGACATGAAGAATAAAATGAATTAAACAATTGGCATAAACTCAATAGATATTGAGCAATTAAATGAATGTTATAAGTCTTCTCTGATAAGTCAATAATATCAGGTAAATATGTTAATTCCTTTATTAAAAATTTCTCCTTTTCATGCTTTAATAAATCACAGTTAATGTTGGTACTTATTTCAAATTCCGATTTTTTGATAATGGAGGCTATTCTGGCATAGCAATATTGAATATAAGGACCTGTTTCTCCCTCAAATGAAATGCTTTCCGTAGGCTTAAATACAAAACCCTTTATTGGATTATACTTTAAAATGTAAAACTTTAGAGCTGCTTGGCCAATAATTTCAGCTCTCTTTTTCTTTTCAATACTAGAAATGTATGGATACCTCTTTTCCACTTCTTGAAAAGCTAGGCTTTCAACTTCTTCAATGATATCGTCTGCATCAACAACTATGCCTTCTCTACTTTTCATTTTACCGCTTGGTAGACTTACCATTCCATAAGACAAATGATAATTATCCTCCTCAAACCCTAGCATATCCAAAATAGCAAATAACCATTTAAAATGTTGAATTTGCGGATCACCGACGACATATATCGATCTATCATAATCAAAATCTGCTTTCTTCCTATATGCTAAATAAATATCTTGAGTTATATAAATCGAAGTTCCATCACTTCTTACTAAAATTTTGTCTTCAAGGTTATATTTTTCTTTTAACCTTGCGATGATAGCTCCATTTTCAAGTTTTTCGAATATTCCCTTAGATAATCCATCAAGAATAATCTCCTTACCTTTTAAATACAGATCCGATTCAAAATATTCCTTTTCAAATGAAATTCCTAGCTTTTCATATGTCTTATTGAAGCCATCTAACACCCATTTATTCATTTTTTTCCATAGAGCCACTGTTGCTTTATCACCGGCTTCCCACAATCTTAATAGCTCATAAGCTTCCTTTTCTAATTCCTTATCTTGCTTTAATTTTTCACCATACTTTACATAGTAATCTCCAACAAAATGATCGCCTTTTTTATTTGGTTTTTCGTTATTACCCCATTTTTTATATGCTAACATACTCTGGCAAATGTGGATGCCTCGATTATTATATAAATTAACCTGAAATATAGTATGCCCCATATATTTAAGTAAATTTGAGAGAGATTTACCCAAGAGCATATTTCTGACATGTCCAAAATGTAAGGGTTTGTTTGTATTAGGAGAAGGATACTCAATCACAATTCTTTTCTTCTTTTCGTCTGAAACTCCTAATTTTAATCTTAGTCTACCGTAATCTTCGTTTAATTCAAATATTTGCTTTAGAATGTATTTTGCTTTCACTTTAATATTTAAATATGGTCCATTTGCTTCAATATCTTCCAAGAAGTCAGGTAGTTTGATTTGTTTTTTTAGTTCCTTTGCTATTATTTTTGGGGCTTTTTTTTCGACCTTAGCTAGCCTAAAACAGGGAAACGCATACGTATAATCAATTTCCGTAGGGGGAATTTCGATTAGCACTTCAATATCCTGTACTGTAAGCTGTGAAAGATATTCATTTAAGAACTGAGCTACTGCTGTTTTATCAATAACTTTCATTTTCAGAACTGTATGATTTTCATTAATTAATTGGTTACAAATTTTATCTGTTTTGATAAATATATTTAAAATAACTCATAAAATTTATGTCATCAATTTGTGGAAATTGTTGAAAGATGTCGCTTAAATCTAAGAAAAATTTTCCTAAATGGCCAATATATGATGAAGAAGATATAAATGCATTAGTAAATGTTATAAAATCAGGAAATTGGTGGTGTGGATTTCCGGGTGCTCATGAAGGAGAAAACGTATGGTTATTTCAAGAAGAATTTGCAAAATTTCAAGAAGCAAAATATTCTATTGCTGTAAGTAACGGGACAGTAGCTATAGAATCAGCATTGATTTCGTTGGATTTAGGGTTAGGAGATGAAGTTATAGTATCTGATTATACTTTTGTAGCCTCTGCATCTGCTATTATTGCTACTAATGCTATTCCAATTTTTTGTGACATTCATCCTCAAACCCTCGTTATGAATGTTGATAAAGTTGAGAACCTAATAACAGAAAGAACCAAAGCAATAATCCCTGTTCACTTAGGTGGAAATGCAGTTGAGATGGACAAATTAATGAAAATAGCTTCAAACTACAACTTAGTTGTTGTCGAAGATTGTGCTCATGCCCATGGTTCACGTTATAAAGGAAAAAGATTAGGAAATTGGGGTGATGCTGGTATCTTTAGCTTTCAAGCCTCGAAAGTTTTGACGAGTGGAGAGGGCGGTGCAATAATTTGTGATTCAGACGAATTAGCTGATAAATTATATTCATATACAGATTGTGGAAGGAAAAAGGGTACCCATGCTTATAAGCATTTTAGTTATGGTACTAATTACAGAATGACAGAATATCAAGCAGCAATTCTTAGAACGCAATTAAAAAAATTCCCTGAACAACATGCTTTAAGAAATAAAAATGCAAAATACTTAATGGAAAAATTAAATGAAATTGATGGTATAAATGTGATGATGCCTACACCAGGTACTTCCGAGATGGGTTGGTATGTATTTCCTTTTGTTTTTGAGCCGGATAAATTTGGAGGGATAAACAAAGTACAATTTTATAAAAAGCTAAACCGAAAAGGAATACCTACGTGCGATAATTATCCTCCTTTACACAGTTTAGATTGCTTTAAGAATATTGTACTAAAAAAGGGGCTTAACTATTCTAATGCAAACTGGGGAAAAGAAAAAAGTAATGATAAATATTTTCCTATCGTGGCTGATATATATTCAAGGAGTGTAGAATTTCCTCAAGAGTTGTTTTTAGCATCGCGAGAAAAACTTGATAGGGTTGTAGAAACAATTAAATCTCTCAAATAAAGTCTCTATTCATACAAAACTTCTTCTATCTTATTTGTTTTTGAACTTCTATACATTGTTTCTACAACAGTTAATATTTTTTGACTAAATTTGCCATTGGTTAATGGTTCTTTGTTATTAATGATACAATCTATAAAATGTGCTATTTCTTGAGGATAACCAAAAGACCAAGATTCTGCTGGAACTGGAAATGTCCACCCTTTTGTAGTTCTTGCCTTTTCAACAGCATACCCATAACCTGTTTCGCTATAAACACTCATTAAATTAGAAAACGTTGGGGCCACTTTAACCTGTCCCTCTGTGCCATATAATTCGAATCGCATATCATACCCACTAGGCGCAGTCCATGATTCCTCAATTATTACTTGTGCATCATTTTCAAAATACAAGACACCTACTGCATTATCTTCAACTTCGCAATTGCCAAATTTTTCTCTATCCGGAATTATTGTTTTAATTTGGCAAAAAACTTCTTTCACATCACAATCAAGATACCAAACTAAACAAGCTATATCATGTATTCCTAAATCTAATAATGCACCTCCACCTGCTTCTTTTTGTTTATAAAACCAAGCAGAATGTGGTCCAGAATGTTGTTCTTTACCCCGTCCCATATATATCTGACCTAAAGCTCCTTCTTCTAAAATTTCCTTGACTTTACGGAAAGAGGGGGCATACATATTATTTTCACAATAAAAGATTTTACAATTTGAAGTTTTTTCAGCTTCCAACATATCTGCGGCTTCTGATACAGTTTTTGCTAATGGTTTTTCTACAAAAGCGTGCTTACCTGAGTTTAAAACATCTATAGTTATCTTTTTATGTAAAAAGTTTGGGACACACACAGATATAGCTTCACAATCAATTTTTAACAAATCTTCATAGTTCTTGACTAGTTTGCCTGATATGTTATATTTATTCATCAATTCTTTTGCTTTGTCCTCTTCTAAGGAAGATATGCCTATAATTTCAACATTGGGAAGTAAATTGTAAGCATGGCAATGATGTTCAGCAATAAATCCGGATCCAATTATAGCTACATTTATTTTTTCCATAATAATGAGATTCTGTTTAATTTTAATAGAATAATATTTTAGAATCTAATTTATATTTTAACTTATTTAGAATCCCAAAATTCCGGAGCCGTCAAGTAATTTTTAATTTTAGAATAAGGACAAACTGCTATGCAGTTGCCACAGTCACTTGAGTTTTCTATCCAGAACTCAAAACACTTTTCTACATCCACATAGTACTTCTTAACACCTGGATTATTAGATATTGAAGTCGGCATAAAATTAGGTTCTCTTTCCTTGCTTATAGCATTTGTTTCACAAGCTTCAGTACATTTATAACAATTCTTACACTTTTTTTTTACATTTTGAATAAACTTAAAATTTGGTTTATCAGAAACCAGTGGTAAATCAGTAAAAACCTTACAAATTCTTACTCTAGGTCCATACTCTGGAGTTATAAGCAATCCATTTCTTCCAAGAGCCCCAAGTCCAGCATCGATTGCTAAAGGTATACTAATAGCAGTATCATTCCCACATTGAATAGCTCGATAACCTAAGTTTCTTATAAATTCTCCTAAACAAGCAATCACAAATGCCATTTTTGAATACGCCACGGCAGCAGCAGCGGCAGCAGGTTGAGCAGGAGCGCTGGAAATAGCATTTTGATCCATTTCAATAGCAATGACAACAACTTTATCGATACCTTCTGGGAGATTTATAGGTGTTTCTAATATAGATCCTGAATTGAGACCTTCTCTGACATCTTTTTTTGATTCTGCTTCACTAGTTAGATTGGGTCGTACAAATCCCGATTTGTAAACCCAATTTTCATTGACATTTGCAACCCCAACTAAAGAAGCTCCATAAAATTTAGCTGCTTTTTTTATTGATTGAGTAAATATTTTACGATCTTCAATTTTATATTTCGATTTCATCCAATTTATACCATACCCTATGTCATAATCAGCTTTCCTTTTCCAAGCAAAAGCAAATGGAAATTGTTCGTAAACTGTCCATCCTGCAGCGACTAGCGCAAAATCAATCCGGCCATAACCCTCTTTTTTCGAAAAAATATGGTTTTCTATATTTTCTTCGAACATTTTACCATATGTGAGTAAATTTTTATCCCAAGTGCGCCGATAGAGCATATGATATTTAGCTTCAAAACGTTGGTAAACATTTTCATCGATCTCATAAGTTTTTTCTACATTATTATTCATTCAAAATCAATCTCAATTGTTTTCATTCTTAAATTCTAACTTAATCCTTAATAATAAGTAAAAACCAATAAATAAAAGTTTTAGACAATACAAATATAAGTATAAAATCTACAATTTGATAAACTATGGATGAGAAAAGATTTATCGTACAGCTCGCAATGGGAACAGACCAGCATGGACATAATGATAATTGTACTAATGCAGCAATTAAAGCAGTTAAAAATGCTATATCTAATAATTGTCTTACAGGATTAATTGAAATTTGTGGTTTTAAAACGCCTAAAGAGCTTTTAGGAATGAAAGTTCATGTTAAAATTGGAGCACCCTACCCTGAGAGCATTGATGAGGATAAAGTGCTTAAAGCAGTTCCATTTGGACAAAGTTCTATTGAGGTTGTAAATGGAGGGTTAATCGCTAAAGGAATTTTGATTGAAGCTCTAGGAGACAGTTCTGATAAGATTTTAGTATGTAATGCTGCTGTTACTGTCTCAATTGATACTTATTAGTGTTGCTGAATATATTATTAAGAGATTTTAACTTTAAAATAAGAAATGGATTAAGAAAGCAACCAATTTGCTATAAATGCATTCAATGTAGGGCTGTATTTATATCACAGGGATTGAGGGCCAGGGAATAAAAAATATAACAAACCGAATTATTATACATATAATATTAGCAATTCCTAAAATCAAACCAGCAACTCCCATTCCTTTTGAATCATCTTTACTAATTCCAACAATTCCAAAAATAATAGCTATGATACCCAACATAACAGTGAATAGATTTCCAACCATAAAACCAGACGATGAATATAAATTAAGAATTCTAAGTATTATAAGAGAGAAGGACCAACTAAAACCAATAATTCCAATTGCTAAAGCAGTGATTCCATTTGCTTTTGTTGGAGAGGTTTGATACGTTTGCGGTCTGTGATAAACTTGATCTGATTTAGGAATTTCAACCTCAACTTTTTCAGTTTGTATTTCTGGTTCTTTTTGGGTTATGGTAGAAATTTCTTCATCAACTATTTTATGCCCGCAGTTTGCACAGACTTTCCAAGAAGGTTCTACATTACTACCACAATAAGGACAATAATTCATATCTATCTATAAAAAAAGATACTTTATATTTTTAATCTACTAAATTAAAAATTATCTTAATAAATAGATTAATATAATTAACATATATAAATTGTTAATAGCTGCATAGATTACTTAGTAAAGAATTTGACTCTTATTTAATTTTGTGGGAGATTTTATGGACGATCCACCATTTTCCATTAATTTTCATAAGATTAAAGTAGTCAATGTAGCCCACTTCCTCGCATTCAATTCTGAGCTTTACAGCTCCAATATTTTCTGTAACGTCAATGTAATGAAATTGCGTTTTCCAAGTTAATCTCTCATCAAATTCATCAGGATTATACCAAGAAACATATTCATGTTTATCTACAATTCTTAGCCTTCCATCCTCATGAAATAGAAAAAATTTCCACTCATCATGTAAAATTTCTTTATACAGTTCTGGATCGCTTTTTACATGCCCTTCATGATAATAATCTATAATAGCCTTTTTAATAGCTAATTTTTCCATTTTTGAAAACTTCCTAAAAATTATAATTTATTAATTTATAAGAAAATAAAATAATAATGAATTGGTAATAAGTTCAAATAATATAAGAATCTAGTATTTATGATAAAAAGATGTGAATGGGCTAATTCAAATGCCCTAATGCAACAATATCATGATAAAGAATGGGGATCTCCTGAGCATAATGATCAAATGCTCTTTGAGTTTTTAATATTAGAAAGTATGCAAGCTGGTTTAAGTTGGAACACCATACTCCAAAAACGAGAAAATTTCAGAAAAGCATTTGATAATTTTGATTATAACAAAATTTTATTGTATGATGAAGAAAAAATAGAAAAACTTCTTCAAAATAAAGGAATTATAAGAAATCGCTTAAAAATTCAATCAATAATTACGAATGCCAAAGTTTTTATCAAAATTCAGAAAGAATTTGGATCTTTTGATAAATATATATGGAACTTTGTTAATCAAAAGACTATTCATAATGCATGGAAATCGTTAGATGAACTACCTTCACATACAACACTTTCTGATAAAATAAGTAAAGATTTAAAAAAACGAGGTTTTAAGTTCGTAGGCTCAATGATAGTTTATGCATTCATGCAAGCTGTTGGTTTAGTTAATGATCATATCATAAATTGTTTTAGATTTAAAGAAATAAGAAATAGCAATTAATTAAAAATTAAATTTTCCAAACCAATTTCATTTTCTGCATATTCCTTTAAGGCTCTCCACTGATCCTCTGTCGTTCCAAAATATTTAAATAATGCGATACCTAAGCCAAAATCAAAATTTCTCATCTGTTTTAGCATTTCCTTCACATTACATTCAACTGAATTTGTAACTGCTAAAACAGGACCTTTATATTCATGTGCTCTTTTTTTCATATTGCTAAGAAAATACCAAAAGAAGAAATCTCCAACTTTTCCCCAAAAAAATCCGTCATCTCTAGTACCTGCTAAATAAGGGTATTCCATAGGAATTGAGATATCCAAAATTGAAGAAAGTTTGGTCCAGTCCTGTCCATGTCTTTTAATTGTTACTAAATTTTTGGGCCCCACTTGACTATACCAACCCGTAAGGCAGGTATTATCAATATTTTTTACGGTTTTTTGTAATTTTTGGGCATAACTTGCTATCGTATCTGTTTTAAACTCATACCATTCTTTTCCTTTCAATAGTTTGGATTTATGGCCATACAATTCCTTAAATTTGGATACACATCGAGAACATGCACATAAATCAGTGAATTGCCCGTCATATCTTATATAGTCTGCTGTAAAAGCTTTAATAGGATAATCTTTAACTACTTCTCGAGTTAATCCTATTAAATAATCAATATGATTACTATTAGGGCACATAAAACTTTCTGTTGGAATATATCCGGATCCCCTTGAATCTCTAGATTTTCCTATTTTTAGATCGATTTCACTAGTTAAAAAAGGGATTTTCTTCTGGTAATCCTCAAATACTACGCCCTCGGGTAAGTCTACTCTCATTTCATAAGCGTTATGGGTTGAAATATCTCCTTTTTTGTATTTTTTACCCAATTTTTTACCATTTCTGCCATGGATGCTTACTCTTTCAGGGTGTAAATAACCTTGATATGCATCATTCATACTAGTAAAAGCAACCATTATTTGGATATTTCTTTCTTTACCAGCGTCACAAAATTCTCCTAAAATATCGCGATTTGTAGGATTCCACCCTATTTCTGTATCCCATACACATGCTCCATCTGTATCTTTTATTACTAAACCAAATACATTAAAATGACAATCTTCTAATCTGTTCATTATCTCATTAACTTCTAATTTTTTCTCAGCAAATTTATAATCTAATTTCCTGAAACCATGTGGACCTCTAATCGGCATTAAAGCCATGGCATAAATCTTTTTTGCTCCCACACTTTTCAATAATTCTTTTTTTTTTCTTTGATCAAAATTAAAGTATTTTGACCATTCTATTTGCTCCGGCATGATTCTAAAATTCATAAATAAATGATATGGAATAAATAAATGATATAATTTTATAATATTGTCGACTTTTCCAAAATCGATAATTTTTTTAATGGAAACTTTTAATAAATTTTTAAGAGTAAAGATATTTTTTTAATATATCATTTGAAGATTTATATATATGAAGAAGATCATTTATTATAGAAATCAAATTAATAACATTACGAATTAAAAATACACTTTAGACGAGAAAATTAAAAAAATCCATTTCAAGAATGCATAAAGGTAAAAAAGTAAAATGTATGACGCCACCTTTAAGATCGTTATTTTTGGAGATGCAGGATGTGGGAAAACCACTTTAACTCAGAGATTTTTAACTAACCTATTCGTATCTGACTCTAAAATGACAATTGGAGTTGATTTTGAAGTTAAGAGCTTAGAAGTCGAAAGTAAAAAGGTAAAATTACAAATCTGGGATTTTGGTGGAGAAGAACGATTTAGATTTTTACTTCCTACTTATGTAAGAGGAGCGAAAGGTGGCTTATTCATGTATGATATAACAAACTACGCATCTATTGCTCATATCGATGATTGGTTAACTGTTATTCGAAAGGAGATTAAAGTAGAAGATGAATTTCCCATTATCGTTATCGGTGGTAAAGCTGATCTTGCTTCCAATCGTGAAATAACTCCCAAAGAGGGAATTAAAATTGCTCAATCAAGGGGTACCGATGGATTTATTGAATGCTCAAGTAAGACTGGAGAGAATGTTGA
>JAEOSD010000134.1 GCA_016840545.1 Promethearchaeota archaeon | reverse complement strand
AAAAAAAGAGATTAAGGGAATCGTTGTTATTTCTGCAGGTTTTAAAGAAATAGGTGGAGAAGGTATAAAGCGTGAACAAGCGCTAGTTCAAATAGCTAAGAAATTTAATATGAGAATAATTGGCCCAAATTGCTTAGGATTTATAGGATTGCACTATAATGGGTCTTTTGCAGTTAATACACCTAAAAAAGGACATATCGCGATGATTTCTCAATCTGGAGCTATGTTAACAGGGATGATGGATTATTCCATGGAACAAGCCTTTGGTTTTTCTTGTAATATTAGTTTAGGAAATAAAGCTGATTTAGATGAGGTAGATTTTATTAAATTTCTATCCGAAGATAATGATACAAAAGTTATACTTTGTTATTTAGAATCTATAGAAAATGGAGAAAAATTCTTAGAAGTCGTATCTAAAGCCGCTAAAAAAAAGCCAATAATTATTCTAAAAGCAGGCGTTAGTGAAGCTGGAGCTAGGGCTGCATCAAGTCATACTGGTGCGTTAGCAGGTTCTGATATTGCATATGAGCTAGCTTTTGCAAAGTGTGGAGTTATAAGAGCAAAAACTATAGCAGATCTTTTTGATTATGGTGAAATATTCCTTTTTCAACCTATTCCTCAAAAAAACTCTTTTGCAATAATAACAAACGCAGGTGGTCCGGGAATTGTAGCAACTGATGCTTTTGAACGAGAAAATTTGAAATTTGCTAAATTTTCTGAACCAATCCTCCATCAATTAAGAGATAAACTACCTATAGAGGCCGCAATATTCAATCCTATTGACATTATAGGAGATGCATCCCCAAAACGATATGAATTTGTTATTAAAACTATTTTTGGCTTAAATTCTGATGAATCAACAATAAAAATTAATGATGAAGATATAACAACATATGGAGCATTAATTATTATGTCCCCACAGGCACAAACGCATCCTAATGATGTAGCCAAGTCAATTTATAATATATCAAAAAAATTTTTATCAGAAAAACCGATATTATGCTCTTTCATAGGAGGAGTATCTATTAATGAAGCAACAAAATATTTAAGACAACATTTTATTCCTTGTTATCCCTTTCCAGAACGAGCGGCTCAGTCTCTCAAAGCGATGGTAGATTATAGTGAATCTTTAAAAGCAACACCATTAGAACAATTAGTTATCCCTCAATTTACTGTAAATAGAGACAGAGTAAAACATATATTTCAAAATGTTAGAAAAGATGATAGAACTGTTCTATTAAGCCATGAAACAAGCGAAATCTTTGAATGTTATGGGATTAAATCCCCAAAATCAAGCTTAGCAAGAACGCCTCGTGAAGCGATGAAATTTCAAGAAGATATTGGCAGAGTTGTAATGAAAATAGTAAGTCCACAAATAATCCATAAAACTGATGTTGGAGGTATTGTTTTAGATATTTTATCACCAGAACAAGCATTTGAAGCTTATATCCAAATTGTTGATAATTCAAAGAGATTTGGACCTCAAAATGCCAAAATATATGGTGTGGAAGTTCAAGAGATGATTGATTTTAAAAAAAAACAGAAAGTAAATGAATTAATTATTGGAATGTCGAAAGACCCCCAATTTGGGCCGATGTTAATGATTGGTTCAGGAGGTATTTACACAAATTTTCTAAAAGATGTGTCATTCGCTCTTTCATATCAGTTTACAAAAGAAGACGCAAAAGAAATGCTTCATAAAACCAAAATTTTCAGTATTTTGCAAGGAGTTAGAGGTGAAAGCCCTTCAGATGTGGATTCTATAATTGAAGTATTATTACGCCTCTCTCAATTAGTTAACGATTTTCCAGAAATTATGGAATTAGACATTAACCCTCTGCTAAGTTTTATAAAAGGTTATTCTGCTGTTGATATAAAAATTACAATCTCACGTGAATGAATGAATCAGAAACTATAAAAAATGTAATAAATATAATTTAAAATGATAGAAGAAAAGAAGGTATAGTTATGACAAAAGCAATTTATTTATGTTCTTTATCCGAACATGTCGGTAAAAGTTTACTTTCAATTGGTATTATGCTCAAATTACAAGAGGAAGGAAAGAAAGTAGCATATTTCAAGCCTATTGGGATACCTAAAGGAGCTTTTTCTGATAAAGCTGATAGAGATGTTGGCTTTATCCAAAGTACTGTATTTAAAACAACATTACCATATGATATTATTAGCCCTGTTTCAATTCCAGATTGTTATTACGTTGATTTAATTGATTCATCGAAAAAAGAAGAACATCTCAATTCTATAAAAAAGTCCTATGATGAATTAGAAAAAGATTTTGATTATGTTATTATTGAAGGTGCGCCAAGTATCAAAAAATATATTCGTGTTGGCTTAGACGACATTACCATTGCTCAAAAATTAGGTTTAAACGAGTTGGTTTTTATACAAACAGAATCTTCTGATAAGTGTATTGATAACTTATTTTTTACAAAAAAATATTTCGAATTTAGAAATATTAAGTTCAAGGGAATTATATTTAACAAAATTGATTACGAATATAAAGCTAGAATCGAAGAATTACAAGAAAATCATATTATTCGTTATGAAATTCCCATTATAGGACTTATAGAAAAAAGCCTTGAATTATTAAGTCCCAGAGTGTCTGAAATTCAGTTTGCAATTGGAGGTGAACTAATCAACGAACCAGCAAGAGAAAATACGAATAAGATGGTTGAAACTTACATAATTGCCGCAATGAATGTTCAAGCCGCTTTGAAATATTTAAGATCTGTTAAAAAAGCAGCTGTCATTACTGGTGGAGATAGAACTGATGTTGCTCTTGCAGCTTTAAAGGAAGATGTATCAGTTTTAGTCTTAACCGGCTTTATTCAACCAGATGTTGCAGTAATTAGGGCTGCTAATGAGAAGAGGATTCCAATAATTTTAAGCCCGAGTGATACCTATACAACTATCAGAAACATGGAACGCGTAAAACCTGGAATTCAAGAAGAAGAAATTCAATTAGTTTTAGAACTTGTGAAAGAACACTTAAATTGGGATTTATTGCTAAAATAAAATATTCTTTTTAAAACCTATTTTCTTTTATAGTTATTATTTAAATTAAATTATTTTGTCGAATTTTGTCATCTAAAAGATTCCTCCTTTGAACAATGCTATCTAATTAAGTAAAAATATTACTAATCTGATAATCAGAAACCTTTAAATATAATAAATAAAAAATTATACCTAACACCTTTAGAAATCTTAAAAAAAACAAAAAAAATTATAACTTAAAAGGTAAATAATTATGGGTTTTAAAGATAAAGCATGGATATTTTGTTTGATTGGAGCGATTGTAGTCATTATCGGCTATTTCACGCCCTATGTAAGTTTCATGGGTTTAATGCAATTATGGCTATTTGGATTCATGATGACTCCATATGGGGGTTATATGATACCATGGACAGGAGATTTTCTAACACTGGCGATGTTAGGCGTGATTATTGTAATTATAGCAGGTTTAGCTTTAATATTTTCTATTCTCATGAAGGTCAAAGAAGATAGCAAGGTAATGAAGATTTTAGCTATAATCTTTGGGGCTGTTATTCTCATTTTAGTAATACTTCCCCCGCTTCTTGTAAGTGGATATATGGCATTGATAATCAACTTTGCGAACGCTGCAATTGGATTCTATTTAATACTAATCGGCGGTATCGTCCTGATTCTTTTTGGAATACTTGGTTTGGCTCTCAAATAAAGAGTTTATTAGTATAAACTATAAATTTAAATTTTTTTTTCTTTTCCTTTACTTTTTAACCAATTACTTACATTTGATCATAAATTAAACAGGTAATCAATCTACTAATCAGAAAATAGAGATATTTATAGAATAATATTTTATTTGAATTCAAAAAATTTTTATACTTCTAAAAAGAAATATAATTCAACAAAAGAAATTCAAAAAATAATTGATATATCATGACAGAAACAAGAAATTATATTTGGATTATTCCATTAATAGCAGGTATTTTAGCAATTGTCTCTCTTTTAGCCCCTGCAGCTTATTTTAACTTTAGATTTTATGGCTATTCAATAATGGACAATCTTTGGTTATGGGGGTTATATGCTGCACCCCCCTATGGATCTCCTGTAGAATTCGTACCTTCTCCTTTAGTTATGATTCCATCAATCGTTACAACAGCGCTTATTGCCTTAAGTGGAATTTTACTTATAGTTTTTGCTGCTAAAGCAAAAGGGAGATCAGAGTTATTGCCAGTTAGAAATGTATCAATAATGGCAGGAGTATTAATTTTAGCTAGTGAAATTTTATGGCTTATATTGGTCCCCCTATTCTTCCCAATAGAAGCTTATTGGGGCACTGTACCCCCGGGTATGACATTAACGTTTTGGACATTAAGTTATCCCTATTATGGTTTAAGTATTAGTATACATAATGTTGGTTTTGGAATAATCGGAGGATTTATAGCGGCTGTGCTTAGTTTTATTGGAATGGGAGCCGCACATTATTTCTCAAAGCAAAGACCAGAAAAAATTCCTAAAACAGTAGTACCTGCAACGCCAATTGAAAAAGTGGAGCCTATAGCTAAAACCGATTTTTTATTCTGTTCAGAATGTGGGGCAAAGATCGAAGATCCTAATCTTAAATTCTGTGGAAATTGCGGACATGAATTTTAATATAAATTTATTTTTTGAAAAGCAAATTAGAGTTGAAATTTTATGGCAGAAGCAAAAAAATTAATTTGGCTTATTCCATTAATAGGAGGAATTTTAGCGATAGTAGCCACAATGTTAGCTCCAGCAGTATATATGAACTTTATGGGGATGGCAAGTGATAATTTTTGGATGTGGGGCTTATATAGTCTGAATGCTGGACCTGAATCTGTAACACATTTCATACCGAATCTTCCAGCTTTGATATCATCAATACTAGCAACAGTACTTATTGTAGCAAGCGGAATATTGCTTATAATATTTGCTATTCTATCAAGAAAGGGAACAAAATTAAGACGTGTTAGAAATCTATCAATAATATCAGGTATATTAATTTTAGCTAGTGAAATTCTATGGCTCATAATTGTGCCAGCAAACTTTCCATTTGATCAATATAGTTTCTGGAGTGGTTATCCTGGAACTTTTTGGCAGCTTTGTTATGGTATGGTGTGTTTTAACATGCACAACGTAGGTTTTGGAATCATTGGAGGTTTTATAGCCGCTGGAATTGTTTTCCTCGGAGTTGGTATGGCGACTTATTATTCGAAGGAAAGAACAGAAAAAATTACTAAAGCGAAAGAACCTGTATTGCCAAGTGAAGAAAAAGGTACAGTACCTAAAACTGAACTTCTATTTTGTTCAGAATGTGGATCAAAAATCGAAGATCCTAATCTTAAAATCTGTGCAAACTGTGGGCATAAATTATAATAAATATTTATCTTTTTTTTTTTTATTACTAAGACTATTTACGACAATAGATTCAAAAGTAGCAATGATAGAAATGGTCGGACTAAATGTCATTCGTAACGTAAATAAAAAATTTGTAAAAAGGTAAAAGTAGTCAAAATGTCTTGCTCCTCAATAAATTTGAGCATTGATTTGGATGAAATTGATTTAGCATTATGGTCTAATTAGCATATATTTATCAAACAAATTTTTTAATATATTTTAAATTTGCTTATTCAATGAAAATTATACTTAATTAAAAATTGATGAAGATACAAAAAGGATATTCTAAAATAATTGGAGATAATTTAACCTTACGAGTAGCTATTGATGATACAAATGAATTACAAAGATTTATTTCATTAAATATTGCTGTACATAAAGAAGAATCATTAAAAAAATATATAAATCGTTTATTTTTAGAACATCCCGAGAAAGATGAAATTTATTGGATTTATATAGAAGAAAATGATTCCAATAAAATGGTTTCTTCCATTATACTTGCACCATTAGAATGGGACCTTGATGGAATATTAATCCCAATTTGCGAGATGGATCTGGTAGGTACTTTAACACAATATAGAAAAAGGGGATTAATTGGAATTTTAAACGAAGTGTATGAAGTCATTATGGAACAAAAAGGGTATGTATTTTCTGTAATTAGAGGAGTACCGTATTATTACCGAAAATTTGGATATGAATTTGCTTTAAATCTTGATGAGCGGATAGTATTAAATAATGATCAGATCCCATCAAAAAAAGTGGAAGAAATTTCTATTAGAAAAGCTACAATACAAGATTTAGACTTCATTAAATCCATTTACAATAATCAAAATAAAAAATTTTTTATTACGAATAGATTTAGTCGAAAAAATTTTTATTATAAGTTCATGAACGTTGATTTTGACAATAATTTTTCAAGTACATATCTTATTGAGGTAAAAGGAAGGTTAAAATCCTTTTTTTCTCTTGGTATGTCTTATGATAGCATTGGTTATTCACTTGTAGTTCCGGAAGTCAATGAGGAATGCATGATTAAGATTGTACAATTCGTTAATACCCTAAACAAAGAAAAGGATCAAATTGTCTTTCAAATAAATTCCGATACAAAATTTTCTCAGTATATATGTTCAATAGGAGGAAAGAAAAGTTCAGGTTATGGATGGCAAATTAGAATTCCAAATATCAAAAAATTTTTACACGCGATTAGCCCGGTATTAGAACAAAGAATTGAAAGATCTTCTTATAAAGGATTAACTCAAAATGTAGTAATTAGTGATTATAAAGAAATTTTTACTTTAATTTTCAAAAATGGGAAAATTGAAGATATTGAGGTAAAAAAGGGATATCCTTTCCCCGGAAGTTGTGATGTTCAGATACCTAACTCTTTTCTAATTAAATTACTTCTTTCAGATAGAAATTTTGAAGAAATTAAATACATTGTTAGAGATTCAATTTTAAAACCAGGATCAGAAGAATTGATTAAAATTCTGTTTCCAAAAAAACCATCTCTTCCTAATACATATTATTAATTCTTATTTTAAAGAGAAAAAAAGAAATAGTTAAAATTTTAAATTATTTATCAGGCGCTTTTCTCCCTAACCACTTCTCGTAGAATACATCAATATCTGGTAGAAAATTAAAAATGACTGGATAGCCTGGGGGAACTACCTCAGTGTCTAATAACGTAAAACATCCTGGGCAATAATACTCTCTTATTTCTTCCCATTCAGGATCGCATCCCATATATTTGGGATATAGTTCATTGATATCTGCTTCTGCATCTCTTACTCTTATTCTACATTTTTTTTTCCAATTCTCTTTATAATTTCCAAATTCATAACCGCAATCACATTTTACTACGCGTTCTCCGTTATTTAAAACGATATAAAGATGCTCGTGGAGTGGGAGTATGATTTTTTCTTTCCATGAGACCCTGTTTTGTAAGATATTTATAACTTTATCAAATCTATCTGAATCTTTTCTTCCACCTATTATCATTTTTAACTCTTGCCACGTTAATTCCCCATTAATTAACCTTTCTAAAGTTTTATCATCATATTGTCTCAATTATTTCACCTCCATTGTAAATTTATCCGGTAAATCCCAAAAGTTAAGGAATTCCTCTTTCCATTGCTTGGATAGTGATAAACTTTCGTTATACATTCTCTTTATATGTTCTTTAAATCTTCCTTCAGTAATTTTCTTTTTTTCATTTTCCCAGAAATCTTCAAAAGTTACAGATTTTGTCTTTCGTTCATCTTTAATAACGTTTCGTCTTTCAGTTGTTTTTTCTTCATCAATTATCCATTCCCCCTTAACTTCATTGTAATCAGCAACTACTCCATAAACTTTGTAAACTAGATCTGTTGTATATATTTCATTATCAAGATCTTTTTTAACTAAATCTAACCTTCTCTCTAAGGGATCACCATAACCAGGACCTCCACTTTGAGTATGATAAAAAAGATCATAATTTTCAAATGTCACTGGATAGATGGAACAATAACTTTTCCTTGTGATTTCTCCTTTTAATAACCGTTCAAATTCGCCATTACTAGGATCATCATCACCTAATGGATATTCTTTTTGACTTCCTATAATTTCCTTCATATTTGTATTTTTAGCATATAGGCGATATCCTGTAGCATTTGGATATCCCCCATGCATCCCGCCTGCACCATG
>JAEOSD010000133.1 GCA_016840545.1 Promethearchaeota archaeon | reverse complement strand
TAAAGGGAACTTACCACGATCCTTGCCATTTAGGTCGCCACATGAATCTTTATGATATACCTCGTGAAGTCATTACTAAAATTCCAGGGATTGAATTAATAGAAATGAAGAGAAATAGAAATAATGCTTGGTGTTGTGGTGCAGGTGGTGGTTTAAAAAGCCAATTTCCAGAGTTAGCGGTTAAAATCTCTAAAGAACGTATAAGAGAAGCAGTTGACAGTAGTGCTCAAATTTTAACAACTAGCTGTCCATTTTGCATAAATAATTTAAACAACGCTTATGAAGAAATGGATACTATGGTTAAAGAAAAAATTAAAGTTGTTGATATCATAGATTTTATCGCTTCGAAGATTTAAATTTAGTTGGAAAATACTTTTAAATAATGTTCATTCATAGGTTCATATTAGTTTTAATAATAATTAAAAATCTATTTGATATAGTATGCAAGAACCAAGATATTTGTCAAAAGAAGAGATTGATAAAATTTTACTTAGCCCCTTATCTCAAGATGAAATTGAACGATGTAAAAAAGATCATCTTTTAGTTAAAGATCGAGATATTGTTTATATGGGAGCTATAGCTCCAGGATCAATCTATTTTAAAACTCATGATGGAAGGGAGATTTTAGATTGTACATCTCAAGCATGGGTTTATAATTTAGGGCATAATAATCCGGATATAACTTATACATTAGGTCTTCAATCTCAGATAACCACTCATGCATGGTCATATTTTCTAACGCCAATTAGGATTAGATTTGCTAATAAAATTGCGGAAATTGTACCAGGCCAATTGAAAGGAGGAAGAGTAAGTGTAAATAATTCTGGAGGAGGATGGGCTCTTGAATGCGCCATAAGATTAGCAATGATAAATAATAAGAAGGGAGATCAATTTATTGTTTTCCGAAGGGGTTATCATGGTTCAAGTTTAGTTATGATGGGAGCTTCTCAACGGCTACCAATGAGATTTTCTGGTTTTGGAACAGAACACTGGCTCAGAACTTTTTATCCTTACTGTTATCGTTGCCCATGGAATTATAAGGAAGGTTTTGGGGGAATAAGAGATAAATCTTGTAATTTAGAATGTTTAGAAATGGTTCGCCAACAAATAGAAATGTATGCTACTGGTAACCCAATTGGTTGCATTATTGAACCTATGCAAGGTCCAGGAGGTCAAATTCCTGCTCCAGTTGACTTTTTAATGGGTTTAAAGGAAATATGTCGAAATAATAATATTTTGTTAATTTATGATGAGGCTCAAACAGGTTTTGGGCGCACTGGAAAAATGTTTGCAACTGAATGGTATGAAGCCACTTACGGTAAAGATGTCTCTCCCGATATTATGACTTTAACTAAAGCAGCCGCAGCGGGGGTTCCCATTGGAATTACAGTAGCAAAACCTAAATTACGGATGTTAACGGAATTTGAGGAACATTCCACGTTTTCTTCACCATCATTAGCAATGGCGGCATGTTTAGTTAATATTGAGATTTTACAAAAACATAAAATACCCGAAAGTGCAGCAAAATTAGGAAAGATAATATCCTCATTTATCAAAGATCTCTCAGAAGATATTCCACAGATAGGTGATGTTAGGGGGCCTGGTTTATTTATTGGTGTGGAGTTTATAAAAGATGTTGAATCCCGTGAACCTCATAATGAGCTATTAAACAAATTGATCCATATTGGATGGAAAAATGGAATCTTTTTTGGTGAACAAATGCAGATCATGTCCACGGCAGGTTATTACATTCAAAATACTTTAAAAATTAAGCCCCCCCTCATCATTAATGATGAAGATGCAGATATAATTTGCATACTTTTTGAAAAATCAGTAAAGGAAGCAATAAAATCTCTTTAATTTTTTTCATTGACTAATTTTTCTATTTTTTTCCAATTTTATATTCATTTTCTGAATACAATTATAAACTACAAAATATTTTTCCCACATGAGAAAATCGTTAGTTTTGAGGTGATATAATGTCAAAAAGAGATTTCGCATGGTATGAAGACCCAGATTTAAAAAATTTATATATAAAATCAGCTAGTAATGCAATGCGCGGTTATCATGCCCCTATCGTTCATCCAAAAATTACTTTTACTGGAACCAATAGCCTAACTGATTTAACGATATTACTCGGAGCGTATTTAACAGAAGATGAAAAAAGAGTCTTAATTGTTGTGGATAAAGACTTAAGGAAACTTGGGGAAAAGGTAGCTAAAAAATTGAAGGAATTGAGAAACATTGATAGCAGAATTTTTGATAATGTCATACCGGAAGTACCCTTAAATACTGTACGAGAGGCTGTAGCGATCTGTGAGGAATATGATCCGAAAGTTATTATTGCTGTAGGTGGAGGTTCAACGATGGACATGGCAAAAGTTATTATGATTTATTATGAAAAGCCTGAAGTCAATGTAAACACAATGATGGCACCCTCCTATTTAGGTCTTCGGAAGAAAATATTTCTCTTGTGCGCAATTCCAACAACTAGCGGAACAGGTGCCGAAGCTTCATTTAATGCTATGGTTACCAATACTGACAGAGATCCCCCGAAAAAAGTTGCTGTTCCATTATATGAAATATGTCCTGATTATGTAGTATTACATTCTGATTTCACTAAGTCAATGCCACCATATTTAACTATGGGAACGGGAATGGATGCCCTTGCGCATGCTATGGGTGCCTATGTATTACAAGGAAGTACTGTTTATACTGATATTCATAACCTAAAAGCTACCGAAATGATTTTAGAATGGTTACCTCGTGCTATAAAAAGAGGAAACGATTTAGAAGCACGGGAGCAGATGCTCATGGCAGCTTTTATAGCAGGTGTAGGATTTATAAATACAAACGCTGCTGGAATTGAACATTCTTTAGGCCATTCTTTTGGCGGAATCTTCCATGTACATCATGGTATCTCCGTAGGTATTTTCTTAGCTGCTTCAATTGCATATCAATCTAAAGTGACAGACCGCTTCTATGATTTAGCTAAAATATTTAGAATAGAAAAAGAGGGAAAACATAGAGATCAAGTACTTAGAAAACTTTTAGAAGCATTACAGGATTTTATGAAAAAAATTAATGCTCCAATTTCCATTAAAGCACTTGAAAAAACTCAAATTTCTAAGGATGATATGGAAGCTAAAAAAGAAGAGTTGATTAATTATGCCTTTAATGATACATGTACCCTATTTTCTACTCGAAAATTAGATCCACCGCAAATCTGGAAAATCTTCGAAACAGCATATGAAAATAAAATAGATGATTTAATGGAATTATATTATATGTAGGGGGGAAAAGTTATGTCAGAATTGTTTGGATATAATGGAAAAATTGCCTTTATTGATTTAGATTCAAAGAAAGTCGAAATAAAGGAACTTGATCCTAAAGTAGCTGAAAATTTTGTTGGTGGTGTTGGTTTATCCGCAAAACTCACTTACGACCTGTTATCTGATGAAGATTATGAATTATTAAAACAAAATCCATATGCCAATATCAATCCTCTAATCTTCGCTATTGGACCACTTACGGGCTCAATAACGCCTTCAAGCGGAAGATATTCAATTACTGGAATATCCCCACTTACCAGAGTGTGGGGAGAATCAACCTCTGGAGGCCAATTTCCAATCGCATTAAAAAGGAGTGGATTTGATGCGATCGTAATAACTGGAGATTCAGAGAAACCTATATATTTGGTAATAGCTAATGGACTCATAGAATTTAAGAGTGCTGAGAATATTTGGAGAAAAAGCACATATGAAACTATCGATGCTATAAAAAATGAGCTTAAGGATGAGAAAATTCGGGTTGCATGTATTGGAAAGGGTGGAGAAAATTTAGTAAAATATGCCTGTGTCATCAATGATGAAGGAAGGGCTGCGGGTAGATGTGGATTTGGAGCACTTATGGGTCATAGGAAACTGAAAGCCATTGCTATAAGGGGTAACAACAAAATTGAATATGCAGATATTGAGCAGATGAAAAAAGCTGTTACTTCCGCTAAAGTAGCAATAGAAGCTTCTTTTTCTGTACAATTTCATTCCCATTATGGGACATCATGTTATACTGATATGGGAATGGTCCTTGGGGATGTTCCTGCTTATTATTTTACCCAATCTGAATTTATCGCAGAAAGACTTACAGGAAGAGCATTAAAAGAAAGGTTTCCCGTTTTGAATTACTATTGTGGAGGATGTACTATTGGGTGCGGAAGAACTACGATTTATGAAAAAGATGGGAATGAATTAGAAATTGATGGACCTGAATATGAAACACTTGCGTCATTTGGTCCATTATGCGGTAATTTTGAATGGGAGCCAATTTTAGAAGCTAACCATCTATGTAATGTCGATGGGATTGACACAATTTCGACAGGTGTTTCAATCGCGTTCTTAATTTATCTTGTTGAAAATAAAATTGCTATTGATAATATCAAAAAACATCTTCAAGATATCAACCTAGATGATATTCAATGGGGAAATGGTGATTTAACCGTAAAACTCGTAGAGAAAATATCCAAGATGGAAGGTATAGGTAAATTACTATCTCAAGGAGTGAAAATCATGGCAGAGGAGCTTGAAGTTGATCCTGAACTAGCAGCACATGTTAAAGGATTAGAAATGCCTATGCACGATCCCAGAGCTTATAATGGTCAAGCCCTTTCTTATATGACATGTTGCTGTGGTGCGAGCCATGAAAAAGGAGAGTTTTATCAAATTGATGGGAATGGTGCAAATATAAAGGGTATAAAAAGAGCAGATAGATTTAATATAAACGGTAGAGAAAAAGATGTTATCAATATGCAAGACTTAGCTAACTTATATGATTCGGCAGTCATTTGTAATAAGCCATACGTAAACATTCCTCATCTTACAAAAATATTTCAAGCAGCTACTGGGTTTAAAAGCTTGGGAAACAAAAAAAAGATGTTAAAAGCAGGAGAGAGAGCAAATAATGTTAAACGATTAATTTCTTGTAAACTGGGGGTAACAAGAGACGATGATCACTTGACAAAAATTAATAAAACCCCTATTCCATATGGAGGTACTGCTGGAAATAAACTTGAATTGGACGAAAACCTTAAAAAGTACTATGAAATAAGGGGTTGGGAATGGGAAACTGGATGGCCAAAAAAGGAAAAATTAGAAGAATTAGGAATTTAATTCCTAATTATTATAAAAAAATTATAAAGTAATCTCATTTTTTTCTAATAATGGAGGATTTTTCAATATATCTTCAACCAACTGAATTTTATGATTTTGACAAAAAAATCGTTAAAAATAAAGCATTAGAAATTACAAAAGGTTTAGAAACAGATAAAGAAAAAGCAATTGCTTTATTTTATTGGGTAAGAAATGAAATTAAATATAATATGGCAACATATTTGCCCAATTCGAAATCAAATTTTAAAGCTAGTGTAACTTTACGCAGAAAAAATGGTTTTTGCGTCTCTAAATCCATTTTATTGTCTTCATTAGCCAGAGCAGTTGGAATTCCGGCCCGAATTCATTTAGTAGACTTAATAAATCATAAAGTTTCCCAAAGAGTCATCGACTTTATGGGACATAATGTTATGTATTATCACGGTTATAGTGAATTTTATTTGAATAATAGATGGATAAAATTAACCCCTTCCTTTGATGAAGCTACGGCTATTAAAGGAGGCTTTCTCCCAATGGTTGAATTTGATGGGGAAAATGATGCGGTCTTTCCTCCTTATGATGATAATGGGAACCGTTTTGGTGAATATGTAAAAGATAGGGGTGTGCATGCGGATTTACCATTAGATGAAATTGATATTGTATTTGAGGAAAAATTTGAAAAATACGCAAGATATAAAAGAGGGCTCTCAATTAACTCAATGAAAGGAGAAGAAGTTTTTAAATATAAAAAATAGATATATAATTTTAAATAGAAACGCGATCTTTTATTCCTAATTTTGACTATTAAGTAAATAATTAAGATGGTATAAAAATTTTTAATTAAATGCTAATTAACTATTAAATATAAAAATATCAATTTAATGAGGAGTTAAAAAAAATGTCGCCCGTTGGAATTATTCTTTATGAGATAGATGAATCTTTTGGACCTATTGTAATTGCAGAATATTATCTATCCCAAGAAAGTAAAATATCATCTGAGATTTTAAAAGAATTTACAGAGAATCATATTGATAAAGAATTTATGAATGCATCAGCACATCAAAATGATTTAAGGTATTTTTCAAGTAAGATTAAGGCAAAATCTATCGAAAAAAATAATTTATTTATAGCTTTTATTCTGAAAGAAGAAGAAGATTTAATGTCATTAAAAAGTATTATCAACCAGATTTCTGAAAAAATAGTGCAAAACTTCTCCAAAGATAGGGCGAAAATGGAAGATTTACTTAAAGATGAATTGAATTCTATCTTCTCACTGATGGAAAAATTAAAGGAACCTGCTTTAGTTAAGGATACTATTGATGATAAAACTAAAAAGATGATTGATAATGGCAAACTTCAAGAAGCAAGAGAATTAATTAATCTTGGTGAAGAAATCCCTGAAAAGCTATCTGAAGAAATTAAACTTGCTGAACAACTACTACACGAAAAACTATATAAAAAAGCAATGAAAAGCTTTTTAAAAGCAGCAGAATTAGCAGAACTAATTCAAGAGATTGAAATAAAGTCTTTTTTGGAAAATAAAGCAGAACAAATTGAAAAATTCCCTGATCTTATGAAGGAGAAAGAATTATTGCTTAGAGATATTGAGAAGCTCATTGGGTTATTGCACCAAAATAAACTACATTTATATCATGAACTAATTAAACCAGTAAATAAGTTAATTAATATATCAAATTCATTTGAGGAAGAAGAATTATCTGAATCATTAATTCAAATGTCTAATGAACTTAAAAGAGCTGATCAATTAGCAAAAGAGTTATTTAGCATGGATAAAAAATTTAAAGATTTCTTCGAAAATCTTTAAATAATAAGACAATTAAGTATTAAAAAGTAAAAAATTAGTTATTTTCTTACATTAACTTTACTAGTCTTCTGAAGGGGTTTCCTCCTCAGGAGGCTTATAATCTCCTATATGTGGAAATATAATTTTTGCAATCTCCCATCCTTCTTTAGTAGGATAGGTTAAAGCATTAGCAATTAATTGTTCTCCTAACTCATTATTGATCTCTACTTTACGGATGTTTGGATTGTTCTCTAATATCATTTCAAATTTAGCTCCACTACTTCCTGTTGGCACTATTAAAATTGCAGCGTCAATAGCATTTTCATCAATAGCATCTTTCAATCGTTTTGCAGCATAATAACCTGCAACCCCCGCGCTTCTATCAAAAGTTTTTATTGATGGGATTTCTAAACCCCATTTTTTATCTTTTGTGTCGATTAGAGCTGCTAAAGTTTGGCTTCTTTTACCCAACTTGAATTTAAATTCCATTTGTGTTTTGAATTTTATACTTTTTTCTTCGCCGACCTTGATAATACTTTTTAGTGCAGCTCCAGCTACAGAGGAGGGATTAACATCTATTGCATATTCTTCTTCTGCTAAAATTTCTTCTATAGTTTTCTTAACAATTTCTCTTGGTTTTGAAAAATCGATTACTTCCTCTTCAGTTTCCATGGATGGGGGCCTAGGGGAAGCAACTATTTCTGAACCAGCTTTCATTAATTCTTCTATAGTCATTTCTTCCATCACCACTTTATCGATGAATCTCCTGCAAAGCTTTATAGAATTTCTTGGGTTTCCTTGGGTTTTTTCATAAATCATTTCTATTATTTTTTCATTTATAGGAAACAATGGATAAAGCGGAGGATTCAAATTATTATTGTCCCAAAAAGCCTCCATAGTCCTTGAATAGAAGATCTTTAAATCATTTAAGCTAAATGGTTTTAAATCTTGTTCAGGTTCCATTCTTGAACGTAAAGGTGGATCTGCTATTTCTAAAATCCGAGGCCATATTTCTTTTAAAACAGCAATGGTAATAACTAGTCCCTTTACTTCATTATATAATCTTTTTAAGATTTCCAAAAATTTTTGCTCAGCTGTTTCACCAAGCATGCGATATGGCGATTCAAGCTCGTCAAAATAAAGAATAAGAACTCTATCTAAGTTGTCCGTGATGATTTTAATCATGGCTAAACAGACATCATCTTCCTCAACCACACTGTTGATTCCTAATTCATTTAATTCTTCATCTTCTAGATCTTCACCAAG
>JAEOSD010000021.1 GCA_016840545.1 Promethearchaeota archaeon | reverse complement strand
GGTATTAAAAAAAAAAGTGAACACCTAGTTAATCAAATTAAAAAGTTAGCAAAGAGTGCAAAAGAATTAATTTTTTTATATGAGAAAGATAATTTAACCGATCAAATAATATTGAAAGAGTTAGACTTCTTGGAAAACACAAGTGACATAAAAATAAAAAATTATAAAATAAAATCTTGGAAGATTTTCGAAATTCAAGGAAAATCTTAACTTATTCTCAATTTTTTCAAGATTAATTCCAAGTCATTTATAAAATGAGATAAGTGCTCTTTCTCTACATGAGGCATAATAACTACTCTAATAAGATTAAAATCTTCGAATTTTCCTAACATCCAATTTTTAATACGTAATTCTTCGTCTATCTTACATATACTTTCTCCATTTTCAGTTGTAATTCCTACTACGTTCATAACTGGTGTTGTTGCTAACTTGATTCCACTAATCTCAGAAATTCTTTTAACTAAATATCCTGTGTTATCCATACATTTTTTTATGATTTGTATAAAACCTTTTATTCCTAATGACTTAATTATAGCCCAAAAAGCAATAATTGTACCCCCTGGCCTAGTACCTACAATATGGAAATGTTTGAAATTTCCTCCCGCCAAATAAGGAATTTGAAACCCTATTTTTGTTAATATTGAAGCATCTCTTACAAAATAACCTCCAGAAGGAATTAAACCTAAACCCATTTTATGGGGATCTGCTGTAATAGAATCAACAGATTCAATTGAAAAATCCCAAGAAGGAATATTATAATTTAATCCCTTTAGAAATGGAAGTACGAAACCTCCAAAAGCAGCATCAACATGGAAAAAAATTTCTTTATTTTTAGTAAATTCTCCGATGGCTTCAATAGGATCAATCAAACCCAATGAAGTTGTCCCTGCAACTCCAACTATACCGCAAGTATTACTATTAATTAACGACTCATAATGGTCTAAATCTAATGAAAAATCAGGTTTTAATCTTGCTTTTCGGAGCTTAATATCTAACAAATCAGCAGCTTTATCAAAAGAAATATGAGCTGAAATTGGAAGTACTACTTCGGGATTTTTAATATCTGGTCTTAATTTTTTAGCAATTCTCAATGCAATTAGATTTGCTTCAGATCCTCCTGTAGTGAAAGTTCCAATAATATCTTTACCCCCAAATAATTCACCAATTTCTTTTACTAATTCATCTTCTAATTTTGCAGTCCCTAAAAATAACCCCGGATCTCCTAAATTCTTAGATACAAATTTACTATATATTTCTTTACCAAAATCAAGAGGCTCTGTACACATCGAACCTAAAATGGATCCTGATTCATAAGTATAATCTCTTTGTAATTTCTTTTCCAGTAATTTAAGTATTTCTTGCTTCCTAAGTCCTTCTTCTTGCATTTTTTTCTTTGTTACTTATTTTTATAATAGTATCGTAAATACCTATCATAGAGAAATATTTAATCAATTAAAATTTTACAAAAATTATCCAAAGTTGTTATTTTATTCCTCACAATTCTTAATTACTTTAAGCTAAAGAAATCGTGTTGAATCCCTTTCTAGATATTTAGTTAACGCTCCATCGAATTCATTACTTAAATTGATTTTGTAATAATTGGCAATACAAATTAAAGAAAAAAGGAGATCAGCAAGTTCTTCTCCTAATTTTAATTGTTTTTCTTTATTCTTTTTTGGTTTAAATCCTTCATAATAATTAATTTCTCTAGCAACCTCCCCAACTTCTTCCATAATCGCACTTAGCATAGCTAATGGAGGCCAATATCCACCATGACTCATAATCCAATCATCTACTTTTTGCTGAAGTTCCTTTAGAGAATTATTGGTTGCCATATGCATATAATTACCTCCTTATATTTAAAAATTGGAGAAATCGAAGATATCTTAACTAAAATTCATAATAAAAAGGACAGAAAAAATTTCTTCTTTTTATATAGAAACAAACATGTTAAGAAAGGAGCGTTTCTCTTCTACGTGCTTCCCATTCTGCTCTTTTTCCGGAGTTATACCTATTCACTTCACTATAATATCCCGTAATTCGAGAGTAAACCTTCACATCATTTGAATGACATTGAGGACATGTCCATTGTCCGCCACGATACATCTTTCTACAATGAGGACAAAATGTAAAATCTATAGTATATGAAAAGTAGGCAGTATTAGTATTAAGACAGATGTTTTTAGTTAGTTCCCATAAACCTTGAATGTCAGGTTTTTGATCTCCAAGCCAAATGTGAGTAATAACCCCTCCATTCACGATAGGATGATAATCTGCTTGTAATTGTATTCTTTTTGATAATGATATATCTGCATCATAACGAATATGATCAGAATTAGTATAATAAACAGAATTTCCAGATGATTGAGGAATTGCTTTCTTTGGAAAATGTTTAAGATCTAGTCGTGCTAATCTACCAGAAGTCGACTCTGAGGGTTGTTCCCATAGTGAATAAGAATATCCATCCCTTTGTGTCATTGTATTACACTTCGCGACCATATAATTTAATATTTTTTTTCCCAAAGTATAAGCACTCTCACTTTCATGTAATTCTTCATTAGTTAAACTCTTAATCGCTTCATTTAATCCAGTAAATCCAATTGAAACGTTCTGGTCCTCTAATTTAAAAATTGATCTATTATTAATTTTTCCACTACAAAGCGGTAGATGCCCTGATTTTAATCTTCTTTCCATTAAATGCCATTTCTTTATTAAGATTCTGGAACATAATTCCATCTTTTCATCCAGTATCTGAAAATAATCATCTTCATCATTTGATAAATACGCATACCTAGGTAGATTAAGACTTACGCTCTGGAGTGAACCAATAGATACATAATTTTCCCAAACATTAGCATTTTTTCTTTCTTCTGGATCCAAAATGCATTTACTTATTATATCATTGCCACTTAGAAATTTCCTGCAACACTGGCTATGTATTTCATCAGGCATCCAATCTGGACACATATTTAGAAAATAGGGAGTTCCCATTTTTGCCGTTTCTTCCATAATTTTTAGATATGAAGGTTCAAACTCTTTTATCCATTCCTTTTTAATTTTTACTTCATGTTTTGGAAATGCAAACAACTTACCATTATGATCTCCTTGAATATATACATCTGTGAGGGCATCAAATAATTTTAAACACTCCTCTTTATAATCTCCATATTTTCCAGCAACTATACCATGAGGTCCCACAGCGGGTATACTCAATAATCCATCTGGAATAGTTGGAGTGCAAGAGATTGAGGTAAATGGAACTTGGCCTCCCCTTGCTGCAAAAATTTGATTTGTTTCAAAAATTAGACACTGCATAGATTGTTCAATTTCCCTATTAGAAAGCCCTCTAGCGTAAGGAGCTAAAAATGTTGTTATGTAATCATAACCTTGACCACCACTAAATTCACCTTGAATGATCCCTAACCATTTAGCTAGATGAGTTACTGCCACTCTTAGACTTCCAGCAGGGCCTGATCTGCTACAATGCACCCAACTATCAACGGGGGGTAAGCCATGTTCAAGAATCATCCGAGGATCCCATTCTTGACAAAATGGTCTTAAATCAAAATATCTAAGCATGTGAACATGAATATCACCATACAAGTGAGCATGAGCTTCTTCTGAATCTAAAATTCTTAATAAAGCATACTCATCAGAAATTCTATTTGCTGCCCAGTGATGAATACTCTCTGGATTCATATCTTGATTAGCATTTTCATTAATACCTTTTTCTAAAATAGCTTCATAATCCATTAATGGCATACCAATTCTGGTATACAGTTTGCGTTCTTCTTCAAAATGCTGTTCTGATAAAATAGAACATACTATTTCTCTAATATGTGGCCCAGAAAGAAATTTAATCCCTGAAGATATAATCCTCCGAACTACTAATTCTGTTATTTTATCAGCAAAGTTCTTATCTAATCCTGTCTCTCTTATTATGCTCTGTTCAATTTTAACAGGATTAAAGGATACAACATCACCTTCAGTCCTAAAAACTCTAGGTAACAAGTTTTTCAAAATTCCACTAGATAATTTTTGAGCACTTTTTTCCTTAATAGTTTGAGAATTTGGTACTAAAACCATAACAATCTATCACATTTTTCAAATTTTAATATTCTTATAGCTAAAAAAGGCATAATATCTGATTAATAATCAAATATTTTTGTCGGCATCAATACTTGAGACAAAAGATTTATTAATTACTTATTAACGTTAATATTTTACCTCTTCTGATATAAAAATTTATTTATCTTTCCAATTTAAATTTAATTTATTAATCTAATAATTCAAATTTTCAATACAGTCCTTATCAATTACGAAAAATTTCAATCCTTTTCTAACTAAATCGGGGATAATATCTACTCTTTTAATAATAGCACCGAAAATAAAAAAATGTCGTCCTTGACGATTTTTTAATTTTTTATGAAATTTAAAAAGCAGTAATTATGAATATATTTAAATAAAAAAATATTCAAATTTCTCAAAAAGAGGATTTTAAATGAAAAATGAATTAGTTAGTAAGGATAGTATCGAAGCTGTTGAGGCTTTAGATGGCGTGTACAGAAGAACTCTTAGTTTTAGTGATGATCTTATGTTGTGTCATTTTTTTCTTAAGAAGGGTTCAGAGATACCAATCCATTCTCATAAAGAACATCAAATTGGATACGTTATAAGAGGAAAATTAAATTTTTTTACAGAAAATGATAATTTCATTGCGGGAGAAGGAGATAGTTATTTATTTAACTCTAATGAAAAACATGGAGCCATTACATTAGAAGATTCAGAAGTTATTGACGTTTTTAATCCGTCAAGAGATGATTATAAATGAATTTATTTAAAATTATAAAATAATAATAGAAAAAGTTTAGTTTACCATTGATATATCGCTACAACAAAAATAGCAAAGATACTAAATAAAAATTCTGCGATTACCCAGTCAAGGTATAAATTTTTTTTCTGATCTCTATTTTCTTTAATTTTTGAAGCTAATCCAAAACTAAAGGCTGAGTTAATCCCAATAAAAATTGTAATTGTGATGGTTGGAGCGTTATATTCTAATTCAATTAAATCTAATATAGAATCCAATAAAAACCATCCTCCTAAAAACAGGATTAAAGCAAATAAAAATATCCAACCTGAAAATTGAATGATCTTTTCGAGTATTATATCCTCTTTTAATGAACTTTCTATAGGTTTTTTTGCTTTTTTCTCAACTTTTGACATTGTTTCTTACCTATCTCAATATAATTGACTTTAATAATGGATGCTTCTTAATTTTTATTTTTTTCAATTGATAATTATAATGGTCTATTTTTAAGGTGTAAAATTGCCTTTGCAATATCTCCTTCACATTCAATCAAAACAGCTTTAGCTTCTTCTTTATCTACATTTGCTTGCGCAGCAACAAGCATAATATCATTTTCCGTTATGGTTGGTTTAGCTTCAATTTCATTTGAGGATTCAAGCAGTTCTGTTTCTTCTTTTTCTTCAACCAATAGTTCATCTGGAAAATATTCTCTTGCTTCTCCTATTACTTGGTAAATTTGTTGGCCCATTTGTTTCATAAGAATTACTTCCGGTTGTTCTATTACGAGAGTTTTTTCTGTACCTTCAATAATTACTCTAGTAGCTTCAATTTGATCCATATCAATACCCTGTTGCTGCATTCGACGGCGCATTTGTCGTGAACCTAATTGACTCCCTTCTCTTTTTTTAACTGCTTGTGGTCTTTTTGGTTTACTTTTTTCTTTTTTTTGCATTTCTTTAGGTAATTTTACCATTTTAAACACAAATTTTACCTTTTATTTAATAATATATAATTAAAAGAACTTTAAATTTTTAATTTATCAATTCCTCTTCTAACATTCACAGCAATTCCTCTCTTAAAACTTCTTAAATAGGGAACAGGAAACATTAATTTGCCTATTGCTAATAACTCATCCTTTTGATTCACTACAATAACTTCATCTAAGGCTCTTAAATTATCATCAATATCTACAATGTGCTTACAAAACACATTTCTACCCTTCTTAATAAATTCTGATATTTCATTTTGAACAATAACACGTAATATTGGTTTAGGGACACTTCTGATAATTTTTTTAGCGGAAAATAAGCTTAAGGTAAAAAAACCATTAGTAGGTCTAAAATTCAATAACAAATTCTCTTGATCATAAATATGTCTCATACGTCCAGTATTTTTGGAAAATTCAATATGTATATTATTATTATTGTCAAATAAAACATCAGTTATTAGAGGACCGAATTGGTAATCACAAATAGCTTTTACTTTTCTTAATGTTATTAGCAAATCATGTTCCATGATAATCTAAAAGAAATCTTCGCTTTAAAAATAAGTTGATAAATTATTTATTAAGTGCTATAAGTTTACCTAGAATAAGATATTTGCTTTAGGAATAAAGTCTAGATTCGATTGCTTTTTCTTTAACCTTATGCATTACCTTTTCAATTGCTTTAAAAAAATCATCCTGAATTATAATCTCTGCGTCTTTTCTGATTGCGAACATTCCTGCTTCAGTACAAATAGCTTTTATATCTGCTCCAGTAGTACCCTCTGTTAATTCTACTAATTTTCTTATATTAATCTTTTGTTCAGCGTTTAAGGTTCTCATATGGATTTGAAATATTGATTTCCTTGCTACCACATCAGGTATAGGAAATTCAATCATTCGGTCAAATCTACCTGGTCTTAATAGAGCAGGATCTAAAATGTCAATTCTATTCGTTGCTCCGATTATTTTAACATCTCCCCTTTGCTCAAAGCCATCCAGCTCACTCAATAATTGCATTAAGGTTCTTTGAACCTCTCTATCACCTGACGTTGCTATTTTAAGTCTTTGAGATCCTATAGCATCCAGTTCATCAATGAACAATATTGTTGGGGATTTATTCTTTGCTAAATTGAATATTTCTCTTACTAGTCTAGCTCCTTCACCAATAAATTTTTGAACTAATTCAGATCCAATAATTCTAATAAAAGTTGCTTCTGTTTCATGAGCAACTGCTTTTGCAACTAAGGTTTTACCAGTACCAGGAGGACCATATAATAATACACCTTTAGGAGGCTCTATTCCAACTTTCTTAAATAGATCAGGTTTAAGGAGTGGTAATTCCACAGTTTCTCTTACTTCTTGTAATTGTTGATCTAAACCACCTACATCTTGGTAAGAAATATCAGGAATAGAATCAACAACTTCCATCCCTTTAACAAACGGATCTAATTTTGTAGGTAAAGCTTCCATAATTGCGAAAGTCCTTTGATTTAGAGCTACTCTCATTCCTGGAGATAATTTTTCATTTTTTACTTTCCTACTCATATTAACTACAAAACTAGGTCCTGTTGAACTCTTTACTATTGCTCGTCCTTTCTCATCTAATAAATCAATAATAGTTGCGGATACTAGAGGTGGTTCTCTTAAGCGATCAATTTCGTTTCTTAAACTATGTAATTCTTGCTCTAATCGTATCCTTTCAGCATCTAATAATTGCTTTTCAGTCTCTAAATTACGAAGTCTTTTTTCTAAATGCCTGGTATAAGTTATTAAATATTCTCCATCTTTTGTTTCTTCTTTTTTTCTTCTTTCTTTAGTTGTGGTCAAAAAGCAAAATACCCCTTTATGAGTGTTTTAATTTTATAGATTATTGCTTAATTTTATAATAACCATTTATTCATTTAAATTTAAGGTAATACCAATATATCATAAAAATGTCGATTTCTAAAAAATTTATAGGTTATATTTTATAATGAATTACACTTTAAAACCAAAAATTATAAGAGTTCTGAAACCAATTTTATTCATATAAAAATCTCCTCAATTAAATAAGAAGCTAAATTGATAATATGGCAAAAAAAGGATTTAACAATCTCGATAAAGAATGCCCTATTTGCGGAAGTATAATATGGGGGAAGGGAGTCAGAGTTTTAATAGAAGAAGCTAAAATTACTGTGTGCCAAGCATGTGCAAAACATGGAAAAAAAATATATATCCCTCAAGTAAGTAAACCCAAACAAACAAAATCTTTACAACCAAAAAGGATTTCTAAAAAGTTAGAGCTCGACGACGGTTTAGAAATCGTAAGTGATTACCACCATAAAATAAGGAAAAGGAGGCAATCTTTAAGCTTGAATCAAGATCATTTTGCACAAAAACTTAATGAAAAACCTTCTTTAATAAGGAGAATTGAAGCTGGTAAAGTTGAACCCACTATTAAATTGGCAAAGAAAATTGAAAAGGTATATAATATTAGACTATTAAAAAAAATAGATGAATCAGAAGGAACTGTGTCGACTGATAAATTTTTAAAAAGATCAACAAATAGATCCTTAGGTGATTTAGCTTTTATTAAGAAAAAAGATAAAAAATCATAATCTTTTTTGTTTGATTCTTTAACTTATACCTTTTTCGATATTAAAATCTTTGCAGAATTATATGCACCCGAAAGTCCCAATTCTTCTGGTCTATGAGAAGTAAAGATATTAACATTTACATTTTTTTCCAAACCTAATGGTGAACCAGAATATATTAAGGCTATACCTGAATTTAAAGCATTATTTTCTTCTAAAAAATAAGTAGCAGATCCAAGATCATTAGAGACTAAAACTTTTTCACCTCTTTTAAATCCTAGTTTCTCAATATCCAAAGAGCATAAAAAAATTTTTTGAAAAACTTCCAAGTATTCCGGATGTAGTTGACCAAATTGAGAATGGATATAGTATTTATGAGATGGTGTTATTAGTAAAAACTCATTTTTTTTACATTTTAAACGATCTTCTAATAGCTCTTTTCCAAAATCTAACTTGATATTATGGATTTGTATTCGTCCATTAGGTGTAGGAAAATGGAGTGTCTTAAAAGGAACAGAATTTTGATCGAATAGTAAATAATAACCTTTATCCTTAACACTTTTTTGTATTTCGAGAGGTAATAACGTTAAACATTTTTTATAGATAGAAATTTCATCCTCTTTAAAAATCGAGTCATTTTTAAATCCAACTTTAGATGCAAGGCGCCGGAAAAATTCATAATTAGAGACACAATCCTGATAGGGACACGGTCCTCCTTGATTAATGGATACTCCAGGGATATAATAAGGATTAATTAAATCGTTTGTCTCGAGATCGAATTTTGAAGGAATAACTATATTAGCGTATTTTGTAGTCTCATTTAAAAAACATTCTAGTACAACAACGAATAGATCCTTTCTCATTAAAGCATCTATAATCTGTTTTTGATGAGGAAGTGAGCTTGCAGGATTAAAATTGTATATGAAAACCATTTTATATCTATCAGAAGATAAGGTCGTACCTAATTTAATTAAATCAGTTTCAACTATATTTGAATCTGGAGTGTTTTGTGTAATATAATCCAATAGAGGAACTGTCAATTTATTATTGAAATCGCTTTGTGAGTAAATCAAACCCGTACCAGGGGTTCCAAAATTTCCAAGAATAATTTGAATTAAAGCTATTGACTGGACTATTCTACCACCATAGAAATCTTTTTGAACCCCATAACCTACATTAAAAATAGTTTGATGCTTAAACTCTATTAATAAATTTATAATCCTTTCGAAGCTCTCATGCTTTATTTCTAATAATTCTCTAATTTTATTTTCATTCAATTTTAAAGCTTGCGGTAAAATCTGTTCATATCCATCAACATGATTCGATAAAAACTTCTTATCTATACACTTTGCTTGTATTAAACTCTTAACAATTAGATTAGCTAACATGTAATCTGTACCAGGTTTGGTATAAATAAAATGATCAGCCTTCTGTCCAATCTCAGTTTTACGAGAATCAACCACAATTAACTTTACTCCTCTTTTTTGGGCTTTTTGTATTAAATGATACGCATGAACATTTCTATTGGAAAGGTCACTTCCCCATACAATAATTAATTTTGTAGCTGGATTATTTAATTGAAAAGGATTAGTGGTAGAATAGGTGCCAAAAAGGTGAGTAAGTCCTGCGCATCCCCCTTCATTACAAATACCACCAGTGGTGACTGAACTTCCTAATTTCCCAGAAAACCTTAATGGCGAAAATCTAGAGATCAAACCGAAATTCCCAGAATTAAAAGCTAAAATAATAGATTTTGGTCCAAATCCATGTTTAATATGCAATACCTTTTCTGCGATAATATCTAGTGCGTTCTCCAGATTGATGATTTTGAATCGATTATTGCCTTTGCTACCATCACGAATTAACGGGTTTTTAATTCTCTGAGGATGATAAATCATCCTTTCTCTGTGATTATATTTAGTACAGAAAAAACCTTTTGTAAATGGATGCTGTTTTAAAGCTTTCGCTGATTTAAATTTAAATTCCGAAGCGTTATCATCCCATTGCCCTAAAAACACACAAGAACCATAACAATCTTTTGAACATGTCCCAAATCTTACTTTTTTCGATCTCTCTCCGTTTAATTTCATGAGAACATCCAAATTAATTTAAGTTTCAATTTGTATGGGATATTTTTAAAAAAATAAATATCAAGCTATGAATGATTACTCTAATCCTTTTTTTCAGTAATTTTAAAATGACCTTTTTCAATACGAACGATTTTTTCTCTCAAAAATTGGATTAATGTTTCATTCTCTTGAGCTTCTAAAGGTTCACCGCAATCTGGGCAACGAAAGTTATGCTCAAAAGCGTCCTCAAAATTAAATTTTATACGAGGCACTTGACAATTCTTACAAATAAAAAAGTAATTATTTTCTTCAAACAGTAATCTATCTCTTAACTTTCTCTCCAATAATTTCTTTTTTTCCATTAAAATTTCATCAAGCAAATCAAATTCGTGCCACCAATAATATATAAACCAACCAGTCGATTTGTCCCTTATTCTTCTGAATTGCGCTAATTTTTCACTGTATAATTTATAGAGAGTTTTCCGTACAGAATTTAATTTTAAAATTTCAGTATCATCTGGTTCAAAATCTACGTCTTTCCCTTCTTTTTCAATCCTTTCTTTAATATTTTCTGTAATATCTTCATCTGTAATATCTTGATTTTCTGAATTTAATAATTCAATTCCGACTTCAATTGCTATATCGCCCCCGATGATATATAAAAAGGACCTTAATAGTGAATTTAGTTCTTTCAAAGCCTTTCCTTCTAATAGATTTTTCTTTTTTTGATACAAATAAATCTAATATAAAAATTAAATTTTTTTAAATTAATATTGAATAAAATCAATCTTAAACAACAATATCATACTGTTTTTCAATTATTTCACCGTCTATTTCCACAGAACGTAAAAGTTTTCCACTTCTTATAGCCATAATCCTTATTAACCTCGAATCTTTTATATCTTTTGGAAGTTCTATGTCTTTAATTTTGTAGTTGTTTGAAATTATAATTGCCTTCCAATTTTCAGGAAGCTCAGACTTAAAGTCTGGGAGAGTTTGTTCTATAACCGTATTTAAATTTTGATTGGTATTATTAATATAACCTGTACTAAATTGAATTCTTTTATTAACGTCATCCTCTCCTACTTTTTTCTTTGAGGGTTGGGGAATGTTTTTTTTGGTCGTAACTTTACAATTAGGATTGATATTAAACGATATTAAAAAATAACTATTCTTTCTAAGAGCTTCAATAGTTTCTAATAAAGATTCTTTTTTTATTCTATCATTAACCTCAGTTGTGTAATTTTTTGTTTGCCCAGTCGACCTCTTTAAATCCCAATTTAATCCCAAATTAGATAATAATTCACTAATATCGTTTGCTGTAACTAATTTACCTTTTATTTCAATATCTTGATTTAACTTAGATATTGATCTAGTAACAAGTTCTAAAATCAAATCCTCATATTCATGAGATCCTTTTAGGGTAATTTTTGCGCTAGTTTTTGAAATCTTTAATGCTGGACCTATAAAGAAACCTCTCGAATACCTATAAAAATGACGGTGGACGTTCATGTAATTCTTGGCAGGGTCGGATAATATAGGTGATTCAATTAATTGTTTTATAAAATGCATTTTCAAATCTTGTTATGATATTGATTATCTAATATTAATCTTATATTAAATTTTAAGGTTAATATTCAAAATCTTATTTAATTAGAGAACATTAAATCGAAATCTTGAAAAAATTAAAAAAAAAAGAAAAATTTGATATAATAAATTTATAAATATTTTTAATGATACTAATGCTTTATACATTTTTTATACTCAATCAGTTTGAAGTGCCTTCATTACCATTATGGATTTTAGCATGGACTTTTCTTATAATTGGATTAATTGCTTTAACGATCTTAATAGTATATACGAAATATGGAAGGGAAATATCAATTAAGCTTTCAGTAATCACAGTTATTATCGCAGCTGCATTTTTAGGTTTTGCTACTCATTTCTTTCTCCTCAATTTTGGAATTTAAAAATCAGTAAATAGTTTCTTTCCTTATTGTTTTTGAAAAATTCGCTTTTCTATCGAAAATTTTTTCTAAAATAAATCTCTAAAATATTTTGTTAATATTTAAAAAAGAAGAAAGCTATTCTTCTTTTAATCTAAATATAACTTAAATCAATTGTGAGCAAATAAAATGTTATTTCAAGAATTTGATACATTAATTTTTATAGTAGGGTTGATTTTAGCAACAATAGTCGTCGCTTTGATAATGTATATCGCAGTACTTGTGGTTGTTTCTAAAACTAAAGCCTCTGATAAGAAATTTTTGATTCTGCTTTTAGCTTTTATAGGTGTTTTAGTTATACCGATAATAGTTAATGCAATAATGTATGTTTTAAATATTATTGGAGATGGCATTGCAGCAATTAGAAATGCAATTGATGGTGGAGGTCGAAACTTTCTAGTAAATTTCGGTCCAATTATTTTCTTCTTGCTACTTTTAGTTTTAACAAAATTTTTACTTGATGTAACTTGGGACCATGCATTATGGATTTCATTGTTAACACTATTTATCCTGTATATTATATACTCTATAGTGCCAGAATTATACGAACTCGTTCCATTCGGGTAAGCAGCTTTTTGAATAAAAAATATAAGCCATTAAAAAATTAATAATAATTTTTTTTAATTTTGAAAAAATAATAATCTAAGATTAATAAAATAAAAAGAAATTAGATCTTTTCCTTTAATTTAAGTCTGGGAGCTAAGCCTAAACTCATCATTTCTTGGAGAAGTAATTTAAAAGCATATGAGCAAACAACTTTTGAAATAATAGTGCCTTCACCACATACTGGACAATAACGCTTATCCCTATTTCTATCATAAACTGCTAATAAGCCACACTTTTCACAGACTAAAATAACTGTTTTATCAGATTCATCTAACAATCTTTCTTTCAATAATAAGGCTGATCCATGACCGACTAAACAATCACGTTCCATTTCTCCAAAACGAAGTCCTCCCTCACGTGCACGTCCTTCTGTTGGTTGTCTTGTCAAAATCTGTACTGGTCCTCTTGCTCTCGCATGTAATTTATCTGCAACTAGATGATATAATTTTTGGTAATATATAGGGGCACAATAAATACCTGCCTCATACTTTTCACCTGTGATTCCGTTATACATAACTTCTCTTCCGTTGAATTCAAATCCTGCTTCTACTAACTGTTCTTGGAGCTTGGTGATTTCTTTCCATTCAAAAGCGGTTGCATCGCCGAGTTTACCAGTAGTACAAGCTATTTTTCCACTAATTCCCTCAAATAATTGTCCTAAAGTCATTCTGGATGGCATAGCATGAGGATTTACAATTATATCCGGTATTACCCCCGATGAGGTAAATGGCATATCCTCTTGAGGCTGAACTAATCCCAGAACTCCTTTTTGACCATGGCGAGAAGAGAATTTATCTCCTAACTCTGGAATTCGTAAATCTCTTACTTTTATCTTAACCAATTTATTACCATCTACAGTTTCTGAAATTATGACGGTATCTACAATACCTTTTTCATTGTGTCTCATATTTTTGGATGTTTCTCGTCTATTAGGTTGCATTAATTCAAATTCTTCATATGACTTTATAAATCTTGGCGGAGATGTCCTCCCGATTAAAACATCTCCTCCATTAACGGCAGTTTCAGGTTCTATAATACCATCATCTTCAGATAGCAATCTATAAGACTCAGCAGATTTAAATCCTCTTACTCCTCTTTCTGGGATTTCAAATTTATCAATCTCTCCTCCAGGATATTTTCTTTCTTCTGCATCATAAGTTCTAAAAAAGTGACTTCTGGCAAGACCACGATTTATTGAAGCTTTATTAATAATTATTGCATCCTCAATATTGAAACCTTCATAACTCATCATTGCAATAATGAAATTTTGTCCCGATGGTCGTTTGTTGATTCCAATAATTTCCATTGGACTTGTTTTTACTAGAGGTTGTTGTGGATAATGTAGAGTATGACCTCTCGTATCAAGTCTTAAATGCATATTTGCTGCAAACAACCCTAATGCTTGTTTTACCATTCCAGCCTCATAAGTGTTTCTAGGAGATTGATTGTGTTCAGGAAATGGAATTATTGAAGCACAAATTCCTAAAATAGCTGCTGGCGAAATCTCCATATGAGTATGTTCAGCATTTAAATCATTTTCAAACATTGCTATATAAGCATTTTCCTCTTCTTCAGCATCTAAATATTCTATTACTCCTTTCTGGATTAAATCTGACCATGAATATTTATTTTGCTTTAATTTCTCAATATCTTCTTTTAAAATAAGCAATTGTTTATTTTTAATTACAAATAATGGTCTAGTTGCTCTTCCAGCATCACAGTTTATTTGTATTTCTCTTGAATCATGATAATATCCAATATTTACATGTTGACCTATTTCTCCCTTTCTCCTTTTTTCTCTAAGTTGATGGATGAAAGGATTATGTTTTTGGTGAATGCCAACCAATTTTCCATTCAGAAAAACTTTCGTCTTCACACCCTTAACATTTTTAACTTCATTTATAGGAATTACTCCCAAATCAATTAGAATATTTTCAATTATTCGTTCATCAGCTCCAACTGAAATAATTGATGCTAATCCAAGATTTTTTACCAAACCACAGTTTGGTCCCTCTGGAGTTTCTGCAGGACAAATTTTCCCCCATTGCGTAGGATGTAAATCTCTGGCTTCAAAATGAGGTTGACTTCTACTTAATGGAGATATTACCCTTCTTAAATGACTTAATGTACCAACATGATTTGTTCTATTTAATAATTGACTAACTCCTGCCTTACCACCAACCCAATTCCCTGTTGCTAAAGCATGTCTTATTCTTTCTGTGATAACATCAGCTCTTACAGCTGTTTTTATATTAGGTGCTCTTCCTCTAACGGCAGTTCTTTCTAATTGATATTTAATATCTTTTACTAGATTTAAAAAAGCAACTCTAAATAAGGAAGTAAATAACTCTCCAGCCAATTTTAATCTTTTGTTAGCATAATGATCCTTATCATCTGGTTCTCTCAATCCTAAAGCAAGCTCCATAACCTTTTGTGCCATTTGCCCCAAATAATAAGCTTTCTTTATCCTATCTTCTTCTGAATTACCAATATGAGGTAAAAGATATCTGTCTAATACTTGAAGTGCTCGACGAATACGATAATCTTTTGTTTGACCTATTGCAACTCTTTTTCCAATATAATCAAGAGCATTTTGTTGCGATTTTTCGGCATCCTTTAGTACTTGTATTTCAGAGGCTACATCTATAACAGGGATTAATTCTTTTTGAATCTCTTCATTTTCAGAAATAGCTTCAAATATTTCTCTATCTGAATGCAATCCTAATGAACGCATGAGAATTGCTAAAGGAATTTTACCTGGAACAGAAGGAAATGACACTCTTAAATTACCGTCTTTTTTCCTTTCAATTGTTACTGGAGCTCGGAAGCCACTTCTAGTTGAAAATACCTTTGCTTGATGAGTTGCACTTGAACTCCTACTGGCTTCCTCTGCAAGGATTCTATTTGGAGCTAGGTCTTCCTGTGTAACGAGAACTCGCTCAGTTCCATTTATTATGAAGTAACCTCCTGGATCTAAAGGATCTTCACCCCGATTTATTAATTCTTGCTCGGATAAATTTTCTAAAGGGCATCGACTGCTTTTTAGCATAATAGGGATTTTTCCTATATAAATTTCTAACGTTTCTTCAGCCTCTTCCCTTTGCGTACGCTCATCAATAGTTATTGGTGTCATTTCTAAAGTAATGTCTGCAGCATAACTCAATTCTCTAATTCTAGCTTCGATTGGAGTTATTTCCATTGTTGCTCCATCAGCTTCTCTTACTTTTGGGACTCCTACTTTAATTTTACCAAACTTTATCTTAAATCCTGGGATATCAGGTATTACTTCTCCTGATTCATCAACGATTTCTTGCATTTCAAGTTCAATAAAGTTATTATATGAGTCTAAATGTTGACGAACCAAACCCTTTTCGTCAAATAAGCTTTTTAAAACAACCCATTTATCGCTATTAGATAAATTATCAGAACTCAATTTTATATAAACCTATAACTTATTTTTATTAAAATGGTAATTAGACTTTTTCTTTTGTAATATATCTGTAATAATTTACGAACTTTACAGTTGTATGAGAATCTCTTATAATTTTAACTATATCTCCTTCTTTTGCTCCAACAGCAATGGCGACTGGATCCTTTTCAGACATTTGAGGTAAATCAATTACGCTGATCTTAAATTTTTCTAGTAATTTTTGTGATTCCTCTTTAGTTAAAAGGTGGTGCTTAGGTACCAACTCATGAAGTAAGACATCTATTTTACGTTTTTTTGTCAAGAAAAAATCCTCTTATCTAATAAATTATTATTAATAAAGTGTAAGATTTCTAAAAAATTTTACTATTTACATCTATATCATTTTAAGATTAATTTTTTTTGGGGTATTTTTTGTTTATAAGTGAAAATCCAATATCCGCTTTTTTTGCATATAATTTCGATATTTTCCTCTGAGAATTTATTTTTTAAATAGTTAGAAATAAATTCTGCTCCCATTTTTCTTTTAATTACAAATTGAAATAGTCCATTTGGCTTTAAATATAAAGGAATCTCATCAAAAAGATCTAAAAATTCTTTTCTTCCTTTTCTCAACGGGGGGTTCATATAAATTCCATCAAAAATTATGTTTTTATTTTTTATTGGGTCAAAATAATTTCCACTCAAAGTAAAAACGCGAGGTTTACTTTCTGGTAAATTTATCTTAATATTTTCTTTTGCACACCAAATTGCTCTTTTATTTATATCAATTAAATAGATAGTACTCGTAGGAGATTCATAGGCTAACACTATTCCAATAACTCCATACCCACAACCCAGATCTATAATAGTACTTGATTTTGGAGGTATTAACATATTTTCTACTAGTATTTTTGTACCTAAATCCAATTTTTTATAAGCAAATACTCCTGTAATTGTTTTAAAAATAAATAAATGGCGCCTTAAACTTACTGAGAGAGATTGGAATTTAACTCTGGCATCAGGGAATGGGCTATAATAATGCTTATTATTATACATAATACTTTGATGAAATCTTATTTTTTAGTTTTAGATTCACTCCAGTGAGGATAAATACCACGTTCCATAAACACTTTATTAATTTTTACCATTATTCCTGATTTTGATTTGTAAATCTTCATTGCATTCATTTTAGCAATACCAAAACCAATTAATTCCTTCTTCAGCGTCATTAAAGCTATTAGACCGCCTAAATTTATTTTAGCATCGATGTAACATGCTCCTGCGGCAGCAAGATCTGCACCATGACATATTGCATCGACAGCTGTGTCTCTGACATATATCTTAGGAAGGTGAGATACCATTTTTTCCATAGGAGAAATAACACCTCTTAAATAATATTCATCGCCCTCTTTTTTATATAAAGTAAAAGCATCCTTTATATTTTGTAAGGTAACAAAACTATTATCCTCCTTAAAATTACCTACTCTTGTTCTTCTTAATTCAAGCATATGAGCCCCTGAACATAAGGCTTCACCTACATCAAAACATAATTTACGTATATAAGTACCTGCCTCACAGCCGACTCTAAATAGAACATGATTTTTATCAACTTCAAGAACTTTATTGTAATATATCTCTCTTATTCTTAATTTTCTTACAACTGAAGATTTCAATGGAGGAGTTTGATAAATCTTTCCTGTAAAAATTTTAAATATTTTTTCAATTTTTTTCTTTGGTTCTGGATTATGCAAATACATGACTCCTATGTATTCTTTACCTGCATCAAGTAATGCTGATAAAACTCGCGTTGCTTTTCCAAGAGCACAAGGTAATACTCCTGTAACTTTAGGATCTAAAGTTCCACCATGTCCAGCGTTAGATACATCCAATATTTTACGTACCCAAGAAACTATCTCATGACTTGTTGGGCCTTTAGGTTTATCTAAATTAATTACCCCATACTGAAGTAAATCTTCAATTTTCCGTTTTTCTGGGTCACAGCCATAATTATAATTAGTAGTATCTTGAGATTTTATTAATAACTGCTCAGGTTCATCAGATGGTAACTTTAATTCAGAATATTTCATCTTAAAATTATTGAAAAGAATTTTTTATAAGTAAATTAGGGTATATTTAAATTTTATTTTTATTAATTTAATTTCTATTGGAAATAACAAAATGTAAAAAGAGGTTCTCTAAACCTTATAAATTTGTGATAAGAAAAAACATTAGATAGAACGGGCTATGGGGGATTCGAACCCCCGACCTTCAGGTTAAAAGCCTGCTGCGCTACCTGTCTGCGCTAATAGCCCTAACATTAATTATTAAATTTGAAGTAAAATTACAATATAACAAATCTATAATAATATAAAATTTTTTCTGTATTTTTTTGGATATAATCAAGAATTATTTATAATTAAATTTAATCTACTTAAAATGCTCAAAACCTTGATATTTTATTTCCAATTTGGTGTTATTCTTTTTAAAATATATTTTTTCTTCTGAAATTACTTTTCCTATTTTAAACAACTTTCCTCCTCCTTCTTTAGCCTTTTTTTGAGCGGTTTCAATGTTATTAGAGCTAATTGTAAATATTTGGATAAATTCTTCCCCTCCCTCAAATATCAGTTTTTCTAAAGGAAAATTATACTCTTGTGAGTATAAGAGAGCCTCTTTATGAATTAAATTATCATTAAAGTCAATTTCAAAGCCAATATGAGGATTAACTAACATTAAATCTCTTAAGGATTTTGCTAAACCATCTGATGAGTCGATACTTGAAGTCGCTAAACTATTATTAGCTAAAATGTAGGCTTCCTCACCAGGATCTATTGGTTCCAATACACTTAGTATTGATCTTTTATATTTTGGATATTTTTTTAGATTACCTTTTTTTCTTACGAGAATATCAAAACCCACACCAGTCAAACCAAATTGACTATTTACAACCAAATTATCCCCTATGTGTATTCCACTTCTAAATATTATCATTGAAGGACTTTTAAAACCAAATACAGTAGGGTTGATAATTAACTCTTTGGTTTCATTAATGTCACCTCCTATATAATCAAGATTCCACTTTTTACAATAATCGATTATACCATTCATCAACTCATCAAAAAAATTCATACTCAAAGTGTTTGGTATGCCTAATGAAATGATGATTCCCCTTGGCCTTACACCTTTAACCATTAAATCACTAATATTCATAAGAACAGACTTTCGCCCAATCTGACGAAAATTCATTTGTTTTGGAGCATCGGTTGTGGATACAAACATATCTGAATTAAGAATTAAATTATTTTGAAAATCCAGCTTCTTTAGCGAAAAAAAGAAGCTATCATCTTGAATTAATTCTTTACCAGTTTTCTCAAAGATTAAATTATCAATAATTTTGATAATTTTTAGTTCTCCAAGATCTCTTATATATTTTTTTTGACTCATTAGAAAAATTTTATAATTTTTAAAATTTATATTTAATTAGTTTAATATCTTGCCTCTGTGGCTTAGCGGTATAGCAACTATCTTGTTATTTCTGATAAGATTGCTAAAGATTCGTAATCTGTAGGTCGGGGGTTCAAATGCAGAGAAAATCCTTCTCTAAAGAATAATTCCCCCCAGAGGCTATATCTCTATATCCTCAGCGGTTAAGTATTTCTTTATCATTTGTAATGCTAGCATTTTAAAGGCATCATCTATATTTTCTCCTGTTTTTGCTGAGGTCTCAACATATGATAATTTAAGTTTTTGGGAAAGTGTTTCACCTTCTTTAGTTGAAACTACTCTATCATCTTTTAAATCAATTTTGTTTCCTACTAATATCAGTGAGATTCTTGGTGAAGCTTTATTTATTTCATTAAACCAATTTTCAATATTTACAAAAGAAACTTTATTAGTTACATCAAAAACAAGAATTCCTGCTTCTGCATTAGCCAAGTAAGATTGTCTAACCCGCTTAAATTGTGCCTGACCCGCTAGATCCCAAATTACAAAACGTACAGCGCTCTGTAAACCCTCAAATTTGCATTCTTTTTTCATGATTGAAGTTCCAATTGTTGATTTGTAATCTGTAGCAAATGTGTTTTCTACGAACCTGTGTACCATACTGGTTTTACCCACATTACCATCCCCTCCTAATATTAATTTAAATGCATACTCTTCAGATTGTATTCTAACTTTTTGGAGTTTATCTACTTTTCTTTGAATATTCCTAGTTTCTTTTTTAGCTATTAATTTTGGGATAACTGGACTTACCGACCTTCCGTCAAAAATTCTAGCAATCTTTTCAGCGGCTAAATATGCATAAGGAAATATTGGATCAACTCCAGCAATCGCATCTAAAATAGTAACAAATACTGCTTCTGGTCCAGCTTCACAAAAAATTAACCTATATTCTTCAGTATCGAAAGTACCTGTTCCAAAAGAACCAGAACTAAACTCTTCAGTAATTCTTGTCAATACAGGTTCTACTAACGCACTAACGCCCCCCACAATTTCCTCATCTAAAGTATTCTTTGATGATTTAGCTAAAGCATCAATCACTAACCCTTCTCTATTTACAACAAGTACAGCGACTAAATAATCTCCAACATTTTGCGAATACCATTCTAGTAATGCCTTCAATTTTTTTGTATCAATTGACAAAATCTACAACTCTTTGTGCAATTAGAGAATGTTGAAATAAGAATCTTATAAATTATATAACTAGTTAAATATATTCTAATAAAAATTTTTTTAAAGAAAGGGAGAAAGATAAAATAAATTTTTTAAAATTTATAGTATTTAATTTCATTAACTTTTAATGGTAAATAATCTTAATTCATCGTATTCGCTTGAGTTTTAAATTTAATCCCAGCAGGAGTAGCCAAGCCTGGTCAACGGTGCTAGACCGAGGCTCTAGTCTCATAGGAGTTCGAGGGTTCAAATCCCTCCTCCTGCATTTTGCTATTAGATCGTGGTTTATAAATTTGTTATAGTTATAATTGAGATATAGAATAATTAGAAGAAATCAGATAACTTTTGTTGCTTTATTCTGGGATTATTGGTTAGACTCTCTACATATTCCTCAGTCAATTCCATCCGTTGAATAGTATACTCATCTAATTTAAATTCTTTACATATTTTAATAGCACGAGGAATATATTTTTCTATTCCTCCTCTATTAACTGTTAAAATAACCCTATTTCCACATTTAGGGCAATTTCCTGAATTAGAAAGAGGTGGTCTTCTGAATTTTTCATTACATTTTACACACCTGAATTCTTGTAAAGAAAATTTCCTTAAATTACCTAAAATATCCGGATTGAAGTGTGTAGTTAATATTTTTTCTGCTACTTTTTTAGCATTTACGGATTTAATGATTTCAGCTAGATGTAATTGAGCATCTATTTTATTATCCATAGATTCGTATGTTTTATATGCCGTGACTGTTGGTCCTTCATTAATGTTTTTAGTAGGTATGTTGAATCCAATATTTTCATACTGTTCAGGAGTTCCTAATTGGCTTTTTACAAGCTTCATCAATTTTTCAATTTTTGATGGAGAGATAAATTTCTCGCTTGCCTTATAAAACTCTAAGGGGTATTTATATAAAGTATCTACATTATGTGCCTCAACATCTATTTCATTTGGATCTAGAAATGTACCAATAACCAACGTAGCATCCATTCTTCCACCAATTTTACTTGGTAAATAATGTCTAGAAAAATTTAAAAGAGGATCTAAAAGTAACATTATCCCATCTTCATCTCCATCACAATTCCTTCTTTTTGCAGCATGCCAATAAGGATGTGCATAAATTGATCTAGCGGGAGTGAATCCAATGATACGACCAATAATTCCTGCACTTGTATGAGGAGCTAATCCTACTAATAAATGTCCAACCAAATCTGCTTTTTCAGAAATATTATAAAATCTATCCACTTCATAAAAATACTCTAACTCATCATCTAAAAACCGAGAAACTTTAATTAAATAATCAGCACAATCATTTGAGATGATAACATCTTGTACCTTCAATTCAATAATTTGTTTTTTGCTATTTAATGGTTCACCCTTGAAATCATATATATATCCCAAATCTCTTAGCCTTTCAATAGAGACTCCAATTTCTTCTGCTTTAAAATGGGTTAAAGGTATATCTGTAGCATCGTACCTTATTTCAGCAGTTTTATATACTAAGACATCATTTTTTGCCCGTAAAATACCTTTTTCTATAGGTTCTGGTACCTTGAATGTATTTGTTAAACCAAAAATACCTTTTAATTTTTTTGGAAAAGACAATTGAAGAGAATTTAAAACTGAATCTATATGAGATTTAATATTGAACATAGCCTCACTTGAAGATTTTAGTGTTTCCCCGCATTTAGGGCATTTATCATTTTCATTAGGATCTGATGCGGGAAATAAATTTTTACATTTTATACAGATTGATTTTAACTCAGTATGAGCTTTACACTTAGGACATAAATTAAATATACTTACAGTACCACATTTAGAGCACATTCTCCTGCATACATCTATTTGTACTTTTTGCAATTCTCTTGCTTTTTCTACTGATCTAGAATTACCAACTTTATCACTTAGAGGAAATAGTGTATGAATTCCCTTCATACTTTTTCTTTCGGATTTCTCAGGACGTCCCATCCGCGTACCCATAAAATAAGGTGCTTTATTCTTCACTCTAATCGAAGATAGCTTAAAAAAATAACTGAATACATCATCTTCCTTACTATATTTAATTGAGTTTTTATCTTTTAGATTAAATAAAGCCTTATAGACAGTATTCATAGCTTTTTTAAAAAAAATTTTATTATCCTTAACTTTATGTAATACAAATGCTTTTTCTAGAATCTCTTTAATTTCCTTGGTATTTTCTAAGCTTATTTTCTCATTTTGTTCTGAAAAATTAGAAATAAATGCCTTTCTTAAAAGATCTAATTCTTCTACTGAAATATTGCCCCAAAAATCAATATAAGAGGGGTGTAGAGGTATGTTGTAATTTAATGATATTTCTATTGCTTCATCAGCTGTAGGTTTACATTCAAAGGGTTTAGTTATATAATCACGGATTTTTTGATCAATCTTTTGCAAATTTTCAACGGCTTTTTCTAATTCTAAAGCCCACCATTCTTCTACATAACCAGAAGGTACTAAGATATGATTATTTTCTGCGAATTCTCCAAAGCCAAAAAGAATATCTCCTAAAAATAATACTTGTTCTATTTTAGGAAAATAATAGTTTGCCATTTTATAATTATTTACTTTAATCACATTCCCATTTTTCAATTTAATAATAGGAGGTTCAATGGAATTAACAGGACAAATACTGGTACTCTTACCAGGCCTTTCAATTCTTAATTGTGTACCTATTGAGATAAAATCATCCAAAATCCCCATAGTTGCGGGATTAATTCCCGCTGCAGCTAAACCAGTATTCCTAGACCTTCCATACCTTATCCTATGACCGCCTATTTCAGACGGATGACTAAAAACAGGTCTTCCTGCTATAATATCAGCAACAAACTTTGAGTTTGGGAGAATCTTTATCTTTTCTTCTTTATTTCCGTTTTTTACCCCTGTTTTATGTATAACTGAGTTTTTGTCTTCTCCTTTATTAGCAACTTTTTTTAAATCGGCTAACCAATTCCAACTTTCTAAATTCATTGATTTTGCGATTTTTAAAAGTTTTGGCGCCTTTAGAAGAATTCCATCATTTAATACTAAGCAAGCGCCTCCACGGATTTTATTTGTTTCAATTCTTGGCAAATTTCGAAATGCTGAGACCTCTTCATCTTCTGTTGAGTCCCCATTTATTTCTACAGGTAAGTGTTTTACAGCGAATCTTATCTCATCATTGGAAGAAGGATATTGTAAATGAACTCTTCTGTCATATAATTTTACTTCTTCGACATATCTTCCAATTTCAGCTTCTGTGGCTTCATATTTAGGTATTTTTGTTTTTTCTCTTACATAATCAGCTATTAAAACACATAGTGCTTGTGTTGTTCCTCCAGCGGCTCTTATTGGTCCTGCAAAATATAAGGATAAATATTTGTTTCCTTGCTTGTCACCTCTTATGAGAATCTTTGAAATTCCTTCTAGGGGAGCACTGACAACTCCCATAGTTTTTATTGCTAAACCTACTCTAATAGATCTTTCCACTCTTTCTTCTAATGATTGAATATTTCCAATTTTTTGATCTAAAATATCTGAAACTACTTGAAATACTATTTCATCATCACTTTTCCCCTTAATCTTAAGTTCCCTTATGGTTTCAGCGACTCCTTCCGGTCCAACAAGCTTTTCTACTCTTCCAGCTAAATCTCTTGCTTGTGGAGACTCTACATATAGTTCTGGGTCTAAACCTTTTTTGCGGGCTCTTTCTGCAAGATCATAACATTTATCAACTTGTTTTTGAATCGCTAAAAAGTAACCTTCCATTTCTCTGCTCATTTCGACCATTGATAACCAACTTAAAAATGTGTAATGTTAGGTTTTCTAAGAGAGTTAATCTTCTTAACAATCCTAAACCAATAAATTGATTTATTAATAGGCTAATTGAAACCTTATTTTTTAATAAATAGAGATAAAGGATTTTTAGTTAATTCAATAATATTGATATTTTAAACACTCCCTATTTATAAAAAGTAAAAATTTGTTTTTTGTTTAATAATAAACCATTAAATTTTGTCTCCACATTAATACAATAATTAATATTCTGGTAGAGAAAAAATTGGAAAAGGATTTGACAGAGCAAAAGCGAATAATAATTAATGCATTCGTTAATTCTGGCATAAATATTACACCTCAAAGTTTGAAATCAATATTAGATCTAAAAAATCCCCAAAAAGATTTGAGTAATCTAATAAAAGAATTAAGCTTTATTCCAAATTTTAATAGTCATTTAACAAAAAGTATTTTAAAAAAAATATCAAATGAAGAATTGCAGAAAGCACTAAAAAGGACAATCGAAAAATCAAGGGATTTACAAACTGAAGATGATATAACATTGAAAAAACCTAGAAGTTCTAACCTTGAGATAAAAACTCAAGAATTAAAAGTTCAAATGGAGGAAATATCCACCGAATTGCCTACTAAATTGGAAGATATAAAAGTTAATTCTACTGAAAACTTTATTACAAAAGAAAG
>JAEOSD010000132.1 GCA_016840545.1 Promethearchaeota archaeon | reverse complement strand
AAAAAGGTCAAATTATCAAAATTATTGCACCTAGAGAACGGGTTTTTTCTGTATGGGTTGGAGGGTCGATTTTATCTATGTTACCAGAGTTTCAAGATTTATGGGTTACAAGAACTAAATATTTCAATGAAGGTATCCCAGAAGACCTATTATAGCTGTATTATGCTAAAAAATCTAGTTTTTAACAAATAACTTGTAAATATTACATGCATATTACACTTCATTAAAAATATTATTCTGATATTATAGTATAAACATATTTCTTTTTTTTTTGGTGTAAAGAGCAATGGAAGAATTTCAGAACAGTAATTATGATCAATCGAAAATGTTAAAAAAATATTTTAAACCTGATTACTCAGGTTTGTTTAATAAAATCAAAAATATAAAGGTCCCTGTAAAAAATGAAATTTTAATAGGGTTATTAGACGGCAATTGGCATTCAGAACTGGATTTAATTCGAATAGCAAAACGTCAACAAAAGTACATGGGTGCTGTTACGTTAGGTATGATGATAAACTCATTAAACAACGTATTAAAGAATGATTATGTTGAAAAAAGAATGATAGATGGAAAACTATATTATAAAATCAGTGATAATTACGTTGGATTAACACGTGCTGCGTTTAATAAATATAAATTTAGATTAGATTAATTGAATTTATTGAATTTTTATTTTTTAATACACTTATCATTTAAAATTTTGTAACCAACACATTTAGAGCAGAAACCTTTTCCACTTCTCTCATTTAATCCCTCATTCCAGCATTTAGGACATAAGTAATAGATAAATGGCTTGTTATATTTATGTAAAGTCACTTCGAAAATGTTAAATTCACATAATAAACATACAGCATTTAATAATTCTAGTTTTCCATTTTTGGGTAAAGATAAATATTTTTTACAATTGTCATCTGAACAAACGAGAAATCGTTTGTTGGGAAGATTAACAAATTTCATAGGATGATTATTACAAAAGGGACAATTTGATTTTGTTAGAGGAAACTCTTTAGGAACTCGTAGATCTAACTTCTGTTTAAAATTGTCTATATTTGAGATTATGCCCTCTTTATTTGCTAATAATTTGTCAAATAATACTAAAAAATCTCTTTTAACTTCATTAACCACATTCTGCCAACTAATTTTTCCATCCTTAATATCTTCTAATTTTATTTCAACATCCTTGGTGAAACTTGGTTTTAAAAATGGTAACCATATCTTTATTAAATTTTCAATTAGAAATTTTCCTAAATCGGTTATGAAATATCGATATCTCATCCGTTTAATTAATTTCCTAGTTTGAAGTATTCTGATTATTATGGGTCTTGTTGATTTTGTGCCTAGATGATTCTTTTCCATTAATTTTAGTATAGTTGTATCTGTATATCTAGGTGGAGGTTGAGTTTGTTTTTGATTGAATAGAATTTCCTTAATTGGTATTTGATCGCCTAAAATTTGTATTTCTGTATCATATTTGGGTTTCAGAAATGGAGCAATTTCCAAGAAACCCTCAGAAATTAATAATACTATTTGAGCATTGAATAGCTCATCCTTAATCAAAAGTTTTAGAAATTGTTTTGATTCAGTCGCTTCTTCACCAAATAAAGCAAGATAATGCCTTGCTAGTAAATTGTATACTTTCTTCTGAAGATCATTCTCAAGTTTATCATCCACTAATTCTAAACTAACAAGAGGAGTAATTGGTGGATGATCACCTGCATCTTTTTTACCACTAGTTGGTTTAATTCTCTTATTCCTTAATAGCTTATCTGTATAGCTACCAAATGAGGAGTGATTTAGAAAATTGCTAATCAAGTCTTTATGGTTAAAATCTGGTTTATAAACATCACTTTCTGTTCTAGGGTAAGATATTATTTTATTGAGATATAAGGAATTCATTGTGCTCATCGCAACATGAGCTGATAGCTTTAAATTTTTGGTTAATAGAATTAGTGCCTTTGAAGTATTTAATGGGGTTGGTGGAGCTCTTTTAGTAAGCTTTTTAGCATGATCTATAATTTTAGCAATTTTTTCGTTTTTAATTTTAAGATATATTTCTCTAGCTTTTTTCTCATGCTGTTTTTTAAAAGGATTTAAATCATGCTGTGCCTTAAAATGACCTTTTTCATGTATTAGAACAGCTTCTATTGTGAAATAAGGCTCTGGTACAAAGATAAGTATTTCTTGTTCTCTTAAATAAATTAAATATAAAAGCGATGTTTGCACCCTTCCAATTGAAGTGAATTTAACTCTAAATCTATTTAATAAAGGACGAAGTGTACTTGTAATTTCTCTTGTGGATGAAAAACCAATAATAGCATCAATTATAGAGCGTGCTTCTCCAGATTCACCCCAATTGTATTTAGGAGTAATTAAATTATTAAATTTTTGTAAAATTTCAGTTTTTTGAAGTGAGCTCAGCCATAGTTGAGATACTCTAATATTTGGTTTTATTTTTTTTATATATGGTAATGCATCAAACAGTCCAATATTACAACCTTCTATATCTGCATCTGTGCCAATAATACAATGATTTGAAATTTTAGAGTATTCTTTTAATGCTTTAATATAAGGACTTGTAGAGCTTATCGGAACCTTTTTTATGGCATTTGGATTTGTAATAATTTCACGTGGATTAGTATTTACCCAACTTTTAAAACTCGGTGTATTTCGATATTCTAAAATATGACCTCTTAGTGGAATCACAAAAACATTTCTTGAAGGAACATGATAAATATTATACTTTTTTGTTTTATTAATTGTTTTAACTGGTCCAAGAGCTTCCGCTATAGCTTCAGCTGCTTTTTTTTTCTCAGAAATTATTATAGTTGACATTATAGCTATTCTATATTACACTTTTATTGTTTTAAAAAATTTGAAATAATTAATTTAAGTTTTGATACAATTCAGAATTTCTAATTATTTAAAAAGAAAAATTCCTTTACTTTAAAGAAATGAACCGTATTATTATATTTAATTATTAGTAGTAGAAGATGCATTCAGAGATCCATTTAGGTATTGTAACCTAATAATTTAATTCTCCCTAAACGGTAAAGTAAAGAAAAACTCAGTTCCTTTGTTTAGACCTTCAGATTTGACCCAAATATTTCCACCGTGAGCTTCTATAATCCCCTTAGCAATATATAATCCTAATCCACTTCCTTTTTCGAAAGCAGAAAGGTTTTCAGAATACTGCCCAATGGAGACAAATTTTCCAAATAGTTTTTCTATCTCCTTTTTAGTTAATCCTTTTCCGTAATCTTTTAATCTAAATAGAAAATTATTAGTTTGTTTTTCAGCGGAGATTTCTATTAAACCACCTTCATTAGAAAACTTAATAGCGTTGGAAATAAGATTTGAAAAAACTTGATAAATTCTCATTAAATCCACATTTAATTTAATAGATTTATCAAGGTTTAATTTTAATTTTAAATTTTTTTGATTAATTTGAAAATATAATTCTAACAGGGAATTTTCTACAATATCATGAATTTTTTCTTCAGTAAATTCTAAATCCATCTTTTTAGCATCTATTTTCATAACATCCATCAAGCGATTGATGTAATCTTCAAGTCGACGGACATTACTTAGAGATCTTTCTAAATCCTCTTTAATCTCTTCTTTTAAATCTTTTTCTCTCATAAAGATAAGATCTATATATCCTCCTACAGAAATTAGGGGTGTTTTTAGTTCATGAGCAGCAATACTTATGAAATCAGTTTTTAACTTATCTAATTCTCTTAATTCGATATTTTGTTCCCTTAATATGCTTTCTGATTCAATTAACTTCTGTTCAGCAATCTTTTTATCAGTAATATCCAATATTATAATTTGTATAAATACCTTATTACCCAATTTAATAGTTGAAATTTCTGATTCAACCCATGCAATCGTTCCATCTTTCTTAAAAATCTGTATAGCTTGAGGATTCATTTTTGGCATCATAAATTCTCCATCACTAATAAGATTTGTAATTCTACGTAATGCCAGCTTAGTATTAGAGGGATAAACATCTAATAAATGAAGATAATTTTTACCAATTAAATCTTTTTTTGTATAACCGAATAACCTTGGTGTTGTAGAATTAACATCAATTATTATACCCTTTAAATCTAATAATACAATACCATAGGGGGAGTTTTCAAATAAATGTCTATATTTTTCCTCAGATTCTATTAATTTTTCTTCAGCAATTTTCTTGTCTGTGATATCTATGAATGTAGCTAACACAGCAGATTTCCCTTTATATTCTATTAACTGTGAATGCAACTCTATCCATTTAATTTCTTTTGAAGCTGTAATTATTCTACAATTATAATGAGATGGTAATTTAGATCCTTCATTCAATTTTGTTGTAAGGTGTTCAAATACAAGATGTTGGTCCTCAGCATGAATCTTTTGGAAGAACTCATTTTGAGTCCAATTATTTATTTCCTCAGAAGTATATCCCGTAATTTTAGATATGGCATCGTTACCATATTTAATATATCTATCTTGAAGAATTATTATACCCATTGAAGACTGTTCAGTTATAGTCCTAAATTTTTCTTCTGATTCTCTTAATTCCTTAGTTCTTTCTAGAACAATTTGTTCAAGCTCTTTATTCAACTTTTTTAATTCTTCCTCTGCGAGTTTCTTCTCCGTTATATCTCTTCCGATAATAATTCCTTTAGTCTTACCATCTAAGTCAGTAAATGCACTCCCTTTAACTTCTATCCAAATATAATTACCTTTTTTATGACGTATTCGAAATTCTGATACGCCCTCACCTTTTTTAAGGCCTTCAATCAAAGTATTCAATGCTATTTTTTTCTCATCAGGATAAACAAGGCTTAACACTGATGTACCAATTATTTCTTCTTTCTTATATCCTAATATCTCAAAAAACGGTTGTTCATTGGCATATTCAAATTTTAAATTTTGATTTATTATTGAAATCAGGTCATAAGCATTCTCAGAAATAAGCCGATATCTTTCTTCTGATTCTTTTAATTCTTGTTCTAAAAGATATTTATCAGTGATATTATGAATTATTCCATAGAATCCAATCTTATTTCCTTCCGAATTAAACTTTAAGTCTACAGAGGTCTCTAGAATGATGATTTCTCCATCTTTTTTTTTAAATTCGAATTGGAGAAATTTCTGGCCTGTACCGGTCTCATATACTTGATTGAATGCCTCAAATGCTTTATTCCTGTTTTTTTCATCAGCAAATTTTTTGTAACTACTTCCTAAAATTTCGGTTTCATAATATCCAAATATTTCACAAAAAGAATTATTGATAAAAATGAAATTTCCTCTTAAGTCAACCTCAAAATATCCTTCTTTAATATTCTCGAGTATACTTCGATACTTTAATTCTGATTGACTCAATTTTTGTTCAGAAATGATTCTATTACTGATATCGTTATAAGTAGATAGAAGTCCAATTACATTCCTTTCTAAATCATGAAGTGGGATTCTATTCACTTCAAACCACACTTTATTTCCATCTGGTAAAGTCCAGGATTCTATCGAATACTCAATTTTATTAGTTTTAATAATATGACTTTCTCTTTCTTGTATATGAGTTACGTTATTTTTAGGCCATGGTAGTTCTGTGTCTCTCTTCCCAATAATGAGACTTGGATCTTTTAAATTATTTATTAAAGCGTAATTATGATTACATCCTAAATAATTTAAGTCGATGTCCTTCCAGAAAACAAATTGTGGAATATTTTCAATTACTAAATCTAACATTTCATACGTTTCTTGTATAGCTCTTTTTGAACTCCTTGATTGCAAAAACTTCCAAAATCTTATTTCTGGTAGAATTTCAGTCATTTCTTTTAACTTTTTAGTATCCTCTTCCCATTCATCTTCAAGTTCTTTAAATTTTGAAATATCTTTTGAAATGAGAAAAATCTTTGAATTATTATCTCTATCAAAAAACCTTTTTCCTTTAACTTCATAATAATTATATTTATTATTAGTCATTATTCTAAATTCTTCCACAGCTTCTCCGGATTTTAATATTTTTTTTAAAAATACGACTGCTCTTTTTATATCAGAGTTATATACATAATCTGTGAATTTTTCCGAGAAACAAGAGTAACCAATCGAATCCAGATGAATTTTCTCATTTAAATATTCACATTCAAAGGAATCATTAAGTATGTAAATCAAATCCTCAATATTATCAGAGAGGATTTTTATTAGGTCGTAATTACTATTTGAAATTGCTGACATTTTTTATTTAAACCTCAAGAGGTAATTGAAAAGTTATAACAAATATTATAGAGAACATAAATGTTTAATAAAAAATTAATTTTTTCATAAAAAAGTAAAAACTAGTTCATATAAAAACCCTTTTTTGCTGATATATTTTATAACTTAATCGTTAAATAAATATATTATCATGATTATTTCATTATCAATAAATGTCATTTGTAGAACCTTCTTTCGAGATTGATAATAAAGGGCGTGTAATTTGTCAATATCATAATCAATTTCCTTTTTTTATGAAACCAGAAAAAACCACTCTAGAAGAAGAATACGTTGATAAAATATTAACATGTAAAACTTGTCAGCATTATAAAGAAAATGATTGTTTCTTTCCAAAATTGGAAATTGATAAGATCGAAACGGATAGAAGCAGAGGACATTTTCAATGTAAATTATGTGGAAATAAAATCCATCGTATTTTAACTATAATTCAAAAGTTGTATATAAAGGACAGATATAATATTGATATTCCATTACTATGCTGTGATTGCTATGAAAGTTTAAAAGAAAATAGTTTACTGAAAAATTTTAAACACTTTGTATCAGAAAAAAAATATGATCCTATGATATCTTTTGAATTTTTAATCATATTAGGAATGGTTTCTATCTTGCTAGCGGTATTTTTACCATTTCTGTTTCAGTTTTTAATAATTTTTATTATATATTGGATATTTGTATTAGGTTTCTATATATATTATTACATAAGAAGATTTTATTATATACATAAAGGAAAGAAGTATTATACCAAGTTCTCTAAAAATTAAGTATATTAATTTGAAATACATTTCAGCTTTTCTTAGATATTTTATAGGCTCACTCTGAAAATATCTTGAAGTGATTTTTCTTGCCGTTCTTTTTCTAGTATATGGCGCCAATTTGGTTCAATTTCATCAAAAGCCTTTTGAGCAAGAATTTTTAATTTATCATCTGTTGAATTCAAAAAATGCCCTATAAAAACTAAAGCTCTTTTATCCTTAATTTTCATAAGGCTTTCAATTATGAATATGATTTTTAATTTATTTTTTTCAATTTCTGGTTTATCTAATTCTTCTTTTAATTTTTCAATAATCCCTAAAGTTGCTCTCCCGTCTCCAATTTGCCCTAGCGCCTCAATTATCCGATTAATTACCATAGGATCATATTCATTTTTTAAAGCTCGGCAAAGTAAATTTACAGCTCTCCCATCCCTAAGAAATCCTAATTGTCTCGCAGCTTCTGCTCTTTTCTGATGATCCCTATCATGGAATAATTGTTTTATCAATGCATTAAAATGAGCATTTTTTTTATGCCAATCCATAACTACAATAATAATAGTAAAAATGTTATTATAATCTAATCTTTATATTTCATAATCCAATTAAGTGATCAAGAAACTAAAAATCAAGGAGGAGAGGGTTTTATTTATTTAATAGAGAATTCATGTGATCAATACGTTTCTGTAATAATTTTAAAGTACCCACATCTTTTCTATGGAATAAATTCCCCTTAATGCACCCTACTCCTTGTTCAGCAATCTTTTCAGCCTGTTCCAAATTATCAGCAATCCCTAAGATTCCCATTGCTCTTGAGGTCGTAGTGTAAATTTTATCCTGCTCCTTATATACTGAAGCATAATAGAATTTTGCTCCTATGTCTGCTAACTTTTTTCTATTGATTTCTACCAATTCATCTTTTTTTGGAGATACAGGATACCCTTTAGGAGCTAAATACTTGCAAACCGTCGCCATCCTCTTAAATTTAATATCTGACGATAATTTTTTATCAATTATTTCCATACAAATGTCATTAAAATTGTTCTCTAATAAGGGTAACACATTCATAGCTTCAGGATCACCAAACCTTACATTAAACTCAATTAATTTAATACCTTTAACTGTTTTCATGAATTGTCCGTATAAGAATCCTTTATATTCAACACCTATTTCTTTTTTAACAGCATTTACCACTAGTGTCATGTCCTTAAGAGCCTCATCAAGGTCATTCTTAT
>JAEOSD010000131.1 GCA_016840545.1 Promethearchaeota archaeon | reverse complement strand
TCGGAAGATGTTTAACTGGAGAAAATGTTTATCGCGAAGCCGAAATAATATGTGATATCTCAGGTGGCATTCCAGCTACTTTCCCTCATGAAAAAGACTTCTTAAATCCAGAATTGAAGGAATCTCTATATAAATACATCACTAGAAATCCAAATATCGCACCTAAAAATGCAGCACAATTCTGGCGTTATGTCGGAGATATGCTTTGTTCTGCAACGGGAGGAATCTATCAAGTTGGTGGTTATCACGGCGGTGGTTCACCCGTAATGGAACAAATTGCCATCACAACGCAATATGATATTGAATCCAGAAAAAATATGGTAAAGAAGATTGCGGGAATTAATGACAAACTAAACGATGAATTAAAACCAAAGTTAGGCGTACCAGATATTGTAAAAGAACCAAAAATAGTAAGATAACTTTTATTTTATTTTTTATTTTTTTTCTTTTAGTTTTTGTTGTTTGATCAGTGATACTGATATTTATTTTACTGATATTTATTTGGAAGTTATTTTAAAATCAATAGAACCTACATTTCTACATAAAAAGAATGAAAAAATAGAATTATTTTTTGATATGTGTTTGAATAAATTCGACAATATCTGAAGTCATTGAACCAGGTCCATAGATATTTGCAACACCCATCTCTTTTAACTTAGCGAAATCTTTAGCAGGGATTACACCCCCAAGTAGAATCATTATATTATCTAATACTCCTCGCTCTTTCAAAAGATCAAGGAGTTTTTGAGTGTACGCAAAATGAGCACCAGAATGTATACTTAGGCCAATTACATCCACATCTTCTTGAATCGCAGCTTCAGCAATTTGTTGAACATTTTGAAAACCTCCAAAAATAAGTTCCATGCCTGCATCTCTTATAGCTCGAGAGACTACAATACCACCCCGCCAATGCCCATCTATTCCTGGTTTACTCATTAATACCCTTATCTTTTTGTCTGTCAATACTTACACCTCCCAAATTAAATAGCAAGTGGTGGTTCCCAAATTCCATAGATTTCTCGATAGATATCACAAACCTCTTGAACGGTTGCTCCCTCCTTTGTGGCTTCCATAACAATTGGCATTACATTTTCCTCTTTTTCACAGACATTTCTTAGTTTATCTAAGATTTTTTCTAATTTTGTATTATCTCGACGCTCTTTTAATTTCATAATCCTATTAACCTCAATTTCAATTGCTTTTTCATTAGTCCTAAAGACATCTGTCACAGTATCATAAGACACAGGGTATTTATTCACTCCGAGCATTGTTTCCTCACCATTTTCAAGACGTATTCTTCTTTTATGAAACGCATCTCTCATTTCTTTGTATAACCACCCCGTAGATAAAGCTTTATCAATTGTGCCAACTTTTTCTATCTTATCCATATATTTCCACACTCTTTCCTCTACTTCATCAGTGAGCCATTCGATATAATAAGAACCTGCTAAGGGATCAATAGTATTAGTAATTCTAGTTTCATCTGAAATAACTTGTTGTGTTCTTAAAGCAACTAATGCTGCTTCCTCTGAAGGTAAACAAATTGCTTCATCATAAGAATTTGTATGTAGTGATTGACATCCTCCTAAATTAGCTTCTAATCCTTGTATCGCTGTCCGTACAATGTTTATCATTGGTAATTGAGCAGTTAAGGAACTTCCAGCGGTTTGTACATGAAATCGAAATTGTAAACTTCGTGTATCTTGGGCATTATATCTATCCTTCATTAATTTTGCCCAGATTCTTCTCGCCGCTCTATACTTAGCGATTTCCTCAAAAAAATCTTTATGAGCTGCTAAATGGAATGCTAATCTGTTAACAAAATCATCAATTTTCCATCCTCTCTCAATTAAATTATCAATGTGAGAACAAGCACTTGCAAACACAAATCCTAACTCTTGAATTGCATCGATTCCTCCCTCACGGTAATTATATCCAGTAAAGTTAATAGGATGCCATTTTGGTACATTTTTCATTGGAACCGTCCATTCAATAAAATCACAAGCCAATCTTAGTAAATGGTTAGGAGGGCTATTCTTATAAGGAATATAACCAACAGTCATAGTTAAAATGTCGTTTTGGGTTGTTCCCAATAACTGGCTTATATCATAACCTCGCATTTTTGCCATATTAAAATACATAGAGCATACAGGAGCACAGGTAAAGGGTTCAACTACTAATGCAACACTTACTTTATCAATAGGAATATCTTCTGTTAAAGCGAATAAACTATCAATACAATAAAGAGGTACACCAGAGGTGCCAACTTCAGGTGCTCCATCGGGATTAGTTGGATCAATTCCATTAAAGGTAAGTGCATCCACAGCAGCACTGAAACCTGTCTCCCCATTTTCATACAAATATTTCCATCTCTTATTGGTTTCTTCTGGTGTTCCATGACCAGAGAACAATCTCATAGTCCAATTTCTCCCTCTATACATGTTTGGATACGGGCCTCTAGTGTATGGAGGTTCTCCAGGAAATCCAACTTTTTCAAAGTAGTCGCCTTTTATATCTAACGGGGTATATAATTGTTTAATTGGAATTTCAGAATCAGTAACGAATTTCGCATCTTTTTCTTTTAATTTCTTATACTTTTCTTCCCATTCTTGTTTTTTTAATTCTAACTTATATAGATAATTTTTGTCAAACACGTAACTATCACACAGTATTGTTTAATTTGATTAATTAGATATGACATATAGAATTATAATTATTTACTAAAATATTTAATCTTTTAAAATAGTTAAAGTGTTATCAAAATTACTCTTAATAATTTTGAGGGAACACCTTATGGATATGCTGAATAGAATCAAGAAAAACTATTTTTAATATTTAACTGAATTTTATTATCTCTTATAAAGAGATAATATCTAAAACTTTTCTAAACTGATAATTTCTTGTTATTTCTGCTTAAAATATTATAGGAACATTTAAAAACTAAATTCTTACATAAATTATAGCTAAATATTAGAATTTTAAAAAAAAGGTGATTAATAAATGAGTTTAAAATGTAATGTATGTGGCAAAATTGTTGAAACTCTCCCACTTGATTGTGGTTATAGCATTTCATTTAACGATGAAAAGAATCTATGGGAATGTTACATGGAAAATTGTGGATTCATATCATTTACAGAGTTCCTTTGTGAAAACTGCTGTAAAAGTAAAGGGAAATGAATAAATTAATTTTCTAATTAAAAAGGGAATCTCTTTATTTTCTCAATGGTTTCTGAATCAAATTTAGAAAGGGCATAAGAGGCCACAGGAACGATACAACCACAATTTTCACATAAAAGTGGTGAATTACCCATTACACAAAATTTCCGTTGACCATTAGGGTAATAACTTTTTATACCTCCCCGTTTAAAAATGCAATATGGTACAAACTCTTTTGTAATGTATAATTCAAGCATTTTCTTAGAAATTAAAATAAAATCTCCATAATCCCTCAAAACTTTTAATATAATCTTAGCTACAGATTTCAATCTTTCTCCATTTACTAATAAGGGATCATTGGGATATCCTGTATACAGTAAAAAGAATATACCTGAGACGCCTGCCTCATAGGCAATTTTTACTACGCTTCCAACTTCTTTATAATTTAATGCTGTTATGGTGGTGGATATTAACACCCTTTTATCCTCTTCAATGTTTTCAATTACTTTATGAAAAATATTTGCACCACGAATAGAATTATGCATTTTTTCTCCACCATCCAAACTTACCCAATAAACAGGTTGTTTATGATGCTTAAACCATGGTAATTTTAAAATCCCATTTGAAGCGATTTGTACAGAGGGAAAAAGTTTTACAGCTTTATGTAATAAACTCATTCTAAGAGTAGGCTCTCCTCCAGTTAACGATGCACTTATGATCCCCATATCACTATGATATTTAAATACATTAAGCCATTGCTCATCTGTTAACTCTTCTCTACTTTTTGCTGAATTATATTTCAATTCTTTAGCAGAAGCTATGAAATAACAATGTTTACATCTTAAATTGCACTGCCATGTTAAATCATAGTTTACACCTAAAGGAATTTTCCTTGCTCTGTATTTTAAAAAATAGAATCCCCCTAAGATTACTTTTCTAATATTTTCTAAAGTTAGTAATTTAGACCTGGAGTTCGAGCTTACCACCTATCCTATTATCAAACACTATTAATCAAAAATAATCAATTGTACTTTATTACTTTATTTCAAATAAAATTTAATAGAATTGTATTGTAGTTAAGACTATGGATAATAAAGTTGGGGAGTATATCGAAAAACAAAAATCTCCCCAAAAAGAGATTTGTCAAAAATTAAGGGGGATTATATTAAATACGTTCCCTGATATTAAAGAAGAAATGAAATATGGAGTTCCCTATTATGGAAATAAATATTATATTGTTGCTCTAAAAACTCACGTCAATATTGGTTTCTCAATTAAGAATTTAACAAAAAAAGAGATTTCACTTTTAGAAGGTAGTAGTAAAACAATGAGACATCTTAAAGTTAACTCTATTGAAACTATTAATGAAGATAAAATTTTAAAGTTATTAAAAATGGTAATGGATAAATAATTTCGATAAATTACTCTTTTTCTTAAAATTTACATTTTGGAGATAAAATATCTGAATTTGCCACTATCATCATTAATTTCCCATGCGTGAAAAAAATCTAAAGAGGTTTTACTTTCCCAAAGATTTTCAATATTTTTTATTCCATTGTAAAGATCGGTTAAAAGCAACTTATCACATGGATATTTTCTATGAGAAGGATAAAGCTCAATAATTTTTTGTTTTTCACATAATTTTATTAATTTAGAAAGAGTATCAAGAACTTGAGGAAAATCTTCTCTTTTAGGCAAAAATTGATCACCATAATAGGCTACATCGCTAGTAAAAAGTTCGTTATTACTGGTAATTAAACAAATTGAACCTGGAGAATGTCCTGGGCAATGGATAACCTCTACTTCTAATCCTCCTAAATCAAAAATATCTCTATCTTTTAAAGTTTTAATCAATTTTGCTGGAGGAATCAAAAAATTTTGTTCTGCGTAGTACTTAACAATTTCATTGGGAGAATCCTTGAAATATGAAACATCATAAGGTTTCGAAACAATATCAGCTTCATTTTCGTGAACATAGACTTCCCCAAATTCAACATTACCTAAAATATGATCCCAATGAGTGTGTGTATTGAAAACTAATAATTTTTTTTTATCAATTAAGTCGTCCACAATTGGTTTTAGAGGATAAAGCCCACATCCTGTATCAAGTAACAGAGCTGTGTGAGATCCTAAAATTAAATATATATTGAGAGGATCATTTGTATAAACAGGATGAACAATGGATATATTTTCTTGGATTACAAATAAGTAATCCTTATGTTTTGAAATTTTAAAATGCTGTTTATTATTACTCATAGTTCAACTAATGTATAAAGCAGATTTAATTATAATTGTTTATTACAATATTTAATCGCTTAAAATAATTTAAATTGATAAGAAGATTTTGAGTAAAAAATAGATAAATTGCTGATGTTTATGGATTTTTCGTTAACAAAAAAACAGAAAATGATTAGAGAAAAAACACGAGAATTTTGTGAGGCAAATATTATCCCAATAGCCCAAGAATCAGACCAAAAACAGGAATTAGACCCTGCTGTTATGGAAAAAATGAAAAAAATGAACTATTTTGGATCATGTATACCTGAAGAATATGGGGGTGCTGGTTTGCATGATGATACAATAGCATTTTCAATAATCACTGAGGAGATTGGTAGAGTAGATGCTTCTTGGTCTATCACTACAGGAGTTCATTGTAGTGTTTGTGCATATCCTATATACAAATTTGGTACTGAGGAACAAAAAGAAAAATTCCTCATCAACCTAGCTAAAGGAAATAAGATTGGTGCTTTCTGTTTAACGGAAGCAAATGCAGGTTCTGATGTAGGAGGAGTTCAAATGACAGCAGAAAAAGAGGGAGACGAATATTTATTAAATGGATCGAAAATTTTCGCTACAAATGGTGGAATTGCTGAAACCTTATTAGTAGTTGGGAAAACTGGTGAAAAAGGAAGTAGAAAAGAATTAACTGTTTTTATTGTAGATAGAGATACTCCAGGATACTCTGTTGGCGTAAGGGAAGATAAATTAGGATGTAGAGCATCAAATACTTCAGAATTAGTCTTTGATAATGTAAGGGTTCCAGAAGAAAACATTTTAGGGCAATTAGGCGGAGGTTTTAGATTAGGGCTCCAGATTCTTGATTATGGTAGAATTTCAATTGCTGCACAATGTCTTGGATTGGCTCAGGGTTGCTTAGAAGCAGCAATTAAATATGCGAATGAACGAGAACAATTTAAACAAAAAATTGCACGATTTCAAGGAATTCAGTGGAAGATTGCTGATATTACAACTGCTGTAGAATCATCTCGATTACTAACTTATAAAGCAGCGTGGATGTGTGATCAAGACATGGATTACGGATTGACAGCCTCAATGGCAAAATTAGTTGCATCTGAAGCAGGGATGATGGCAGCACATCAAGCAGTTCAAATTCATGGGGGGTATGGCTTGATGAAAGCTTATCCAGTTGAACGATTTTTTAGAGATGCTAAGATGGGAGAAATATATGAAGGTACAAGTGAAATTCAGAGATTGGTAATTGCAAACCATATGTTAAAACAAAAGTATTAAATTTGAATTATTTTATTTTCTCAATTTTTTAATAGAATAAGAAATAGATTTTTATTCTTTAACATCTATATTTTTTATCAATTCTTCAAATTCTTCCTCGGCTAAAAATCCTTTAATGGATAGTGTTTCTTTAATTTCTTTTAAAACATTGTTTAAGCTTAAAAATCTTAATTTGTTAATGTAGGAATCCAATTGGTTGATTTTTGCCCTTAATTTTTTATTTTCCAGATTAAAATTAAAGTTTTCTTGCTCTTTAGATTCAACATTTTTTTTTATATCCTCAACCTCTTTATCGATAAAAGCTAATTTTAATTTTGATTTTTCTAAGCTATTTTCCAATTTTGTTATTTCCTCTTTCACATACTCTAATTTAGCCTTTACTTCTCTAGATTTGATTTTATGTTCTTCTAAGCTACTATTTAATTCACTAATCAATTTATTTTTTTGTTTGATTTCTATATCTTTTTTGGTTAATTCTTTCTCTAAATTGTTTAATACTTCGTCAATATCTTCAGATTTAATTGGCCAATTGATTGACATTTGAATTCTGTATTCATTATTTTTATTAAGAATTAGTATAAACAATCCTAAAAAAATTTAATCCTATAAATTAAGAATAAAAATTTCAAATTTTTCTCATTTTCATAACTTTCCTTTTGTTAAAAATGGAATTAAGAAATAGATTTTGATTATTTGTATAATTTAAAGGAATAACATCTGAAACAATTTCTTTTTTAAGTATTTGATACGTTTTCTCATCTGCATTTGAAACAATCTTATGGATAGTAATGATTGGAATAGTAGGGGTTATTAAACAATAATAACAAAAACAACGTTTTTTAGTGATTTCTAAAATTTCCAATAATTTTTCTACACTAGCATCACTATCAACTGTTAATTCAATTTGATAATTATCAATCATAGGAATATAATCTTCTATCCCAAAACCAGTTGTTAAGTCGATATATTGCTTTACCTTTATTTTCATGCTTTTTAGCTCAATTCCTTCAATTGCTGCCCATTTAGCAAATGCAGCGGAGAAGTTTCCAGCAAGACCTGCCATACAAAGATGAACAGGGTGAAACGAAGTTCCTCCGCCCCCTAGTATTGTTGTTTCATCTGTTTGAATAAGTATGTCTCCTGCCCTTTCAGTTGGTAAAGTTGTCTGATATTGAGGACCATATTCCACGTCTAATCTCCATGTCCCTTCAACATCTAAAACTTTCTTACATAATGAACGATTTTGAGAATACTTTCCTTGAATGTCTCTAAATCCTTTCACGTTTATCCGGTTTAGCATGTATTCATCAGACTCAAGGTTTCCACTTTCTAATTTTATAGTTTTATCTTCAAGACCAGAATACTCCTTAGTTAAAAGTACAGTTGGAAAGACAGGTATTGCGGCACAATAATAGCAAAAGCAACGTAGTTTGGTAAGTTCTACTATTTCACGGAGTTTTTCCATATTAGTATCACTTTCAATAAAGAAATCTAAATGATAACTATCTATCATAGGGATATAATCCTCAATTCCAAAACTACTTGTTAAATCAATATTTGCTTTTGCTCTTATTTTTAAAGTTTTTAATTC
>JAEOSD010000130.1 GCA_016840545.1 Promethearchaeota archaeon | reverse complement strand
TTCACGGAGTTTTTCCATATTAGTATCACTTTCAATAAAGAAATCTAAATGATAACTATCTATCATAGGGATATAATCCTCAATTCCAAAACTACTTGTTAAATCAATATTTGCTTTTGCTCTTATTTTTAAAGTTTTTAATTCAATTTCCTGCATTGCTGCCCATTTTGCGAAAGCTGCTGTAAAACAGCCCCCAAACCCTGCCATACATAGAGAAATTGGATGGACTGCAGTACCCCCTCCGCCTAACAACGTTGTATCATCAGTTTGTACGAGTATTGCCCCTGCTTTTTCAGTTCGTAATTTTGTTTCAAATTGTGGTCCATATTGAACATCTAATCGCCATATACCTTCAATTTCTAAATATTTTTTACATAGAGAACGATCATTTGTATACTCTCTCTGTATTGCTTTAAAACCTTCTAAATTTATCCTATTAAGAACGTTTTTCCTTTGACGAGATGCTTTACTCTCATAATAAAGCATTTTTTCTTCAAGTTTTCTCAATATTTCACTTAAGCCTTCTTTATCTGCCTGATTATCCATGTTCTATCGTTCTTTTCTACCTTATAATTATCGAATTTACTTCAATTATTAGTTTTTTTAATTATTGATAAAAATACTATTTTTTATAATTAACGAGTTTATGATTTTTATACCTAAAAAATCTTAGAAGTTAGATTAAAACTTTTTTATTATTAGCTTTTAGTTATTAAAAATAGAGATAATTAAGTAGAAATTTTTTCTTTTATATCTCTTCTCCCTTTTCTAATTTTTCATATTCTTTGTCAGATAAAAAACCTTTTTGAGCTAAAATTTCCTTGATTTTATTAAGTACTATGTCAAGTTTAGAGCCATTTAATTCTTGAGTTTCCTTCTCCTTTTTGGAAATTAATGCTTTTAATTCAGTGTTATTTAAACTTAAATTTGATAGTTCTTCATCCAGTTGTTTTATTCTATTTAGTAGATCTTCCTTTTCTGCGATGAATGAGGATAATTTTGTATTAGAAGATATTAATTCTTCTTCTAAATCTGATATCTTTTGTGTTGCAAAATCTAATTTAGCTTCTATTTCATTAAGTTTATTCTTAGATATTTCCAAATCTTTGTTCAAATTTTCTATTTTTTCATTTTTTTGTTTTAATTCGATTTCTTTTTGAGATAATAGTTTTTCAAAATCCTCTATTATCTGATCTGGTTCCCTTTTTACGTAAGGCCAATCATCTGACATTTTGATATTATACCAAAAAAATTTTGGAATGTAATTAATTTAATATGATTATTATAAAATCTTCTTATAAATATATCTAAATTAATACTAGTAAATAGCTATTGATTTAACCATATTCTTTTAGTGAATCTTGAATAGCCTCTTCAAAACATAGAAACGGTTTAACATTACAGTCCCAATTATTAAATATCTCTGGAGGATAAGCATTAAAGAATTTTTCTATTACTTTATCTAATTCTTTTACGATCTTTTTTTCCTTTTTTTTATCTGAACTATCAGTTACGAATAAAATATCATTCTTTTTTTTCAGATAAATTGTTTTATCACTAATTACAAAATTTGAGATAATATCCTCAAACAATCCTGTCTCTGCAAAAGTATTAAGCGATGAAATAATTGCTCCAAAAAGTTGTTCGTCAATAATTGGTTCATATTTACGATGGAATATAACTGATCCAGTATTTGTCAAAATCCAGACATTTTGTAATATTTTTCCCATAATTAAAATTATTTTTGGAATTTCAAATTAATCTAACTATTTACTCTATTAAATGGGTATTATTTCACACTTTTAAATAATTTCATTTATTTAAAATATTTTAAATATTAAATAATTCTTCAGATAGGGAAACTGTATTACTTTCTTCATCAATTTTTAAGAGTTCTTTTACTTGCATTTGCTTAATAGTTCTTACAGCTAAAATCGGGGGTAAATCAATGTGTTTTTTTAATTCATCTAAACTACAATTTTGTTTTTCTATTAACATTGTAATTATATCTAACTCAGGGATTTTCTCATCAGAATTTTCAATTAAAAACAATGTAAAGAAATCACTTCTCTTAAATTCATTAAATTGCTTTTCCACTTCTTCAAACTTTTTTAACCATTGATCTTTAATTTCTTTAATTTTGTTTAAACCCACTTGGTCAAATTCCTTTAAATTTATCTCATTTTTTATTTTAAATTCATCTAATTCTTTAGAATGAGCAGATAACGCATTTCTATGCTTCTCTTCATTATCTCTTCTTTTTTGCTCTAAAACTTCCTTCTCTGATTCTTTTGCAGATAAATTCGATTCTACGGTTTTTAACTTCGATTTAATACTTTCTAAGTCCTCTTTACATTCACTCAAATTTTTATCAATTTTATTATAAGAATCTTTTAGGGTATTAATTTCTGATTTTAATTCATCAGTTCTATTCTGTGAATCCTGAAAATTCTTATTAAGATCCTCAAATTGAATTTGTAATTTGAATAATTCTGAATCTAGAACCCGAAGCTCATCCTCTAATTTTTCATTTTCACTTTTTTCATCTTTCAATCTGGCTAAAATCCCCTTTAAGTTTTCAATAATTTTCTGACTATTATCTTGAAATGATTGATTGGATTCTCCACTGCTTGAGATTAAGAACAATTGCTTAATTATCTTCTCTGAAAATTGTTCAATTAAATCAAGATATATGCTCATAGCTTAAAGTCAACCTCCTTTTGTAAGGTTATTAATCCATTTTTCTCATTAAAATTGACAGGTCCACCCTCAGCCACCATCTTTTTTATTACCTTTTCTGCTCTTTGAGGGTCATAATTTAACGCTTGGCAAATGAAATTTAGTTCCATGGGTTTATCTTTTTCTAAAGCACTGATAAAATTTAATAACTCTGAATTAAGCATTCTATTTCTTATTAATAGTCTTATAGCTTTAGTTTTAACTTTAACCGGTTTAAAGCTATCTAGCTTTAAATTATATTCTTGTTCGTTATCAGCTTCTACTTCCTTTATTTTATTATTCAGTTCTTCTTCTTTTTTTGTTAAGATTTGGTTATATCCTAATTTTAAAGCATTTATTTCTTGACTAATCTTTTCTTCTGCTTTTGATATATCTTGGATTTTTTCTTCCACTTTCTTCCAAGAATTATTGAGTTCTGATTCTAAATCTTCAAGAAGTTGTCTCTTTTTGTCATATTCTCCGTTAAATTTCTCTTTTTTAGATTGAATCTCTTCTAATTCTTTCCTTTTTATTTCTAAATTTTTTTGAATTTCTTCTTGTTTTTTGGATAGGTCACTGACCTCTGATTCATATTTCGGAATTTCTTGGTTAAATTGAAAGATTTTTAATTTCAAAGATTCAATATTATCTTTATTTGTTTTAATTTTCTCAATATTACTATTTTTTTCTCTATTAAAACTTTCTATCGCATCAAATATTTCATTTGGTTCCGCTTCTAATCTAAGCTTATTATTTTTGATTGAATCATTAATTTTTTTTATAAACATAAATACTTCTTGTAAATTTGGAATTAGGTCAATAATTTGAGACATCTTTTTTCCAGCTCAAAATTTGATAAAATTTTCTAATAATATAGAAAAGTGCGGTTATTAAAATCTTCTGATTCAAAAAGATTAAACTAGATTATTAAGGGATTAGTTATTTATATCAAAAAATTAGACATTTAATTTCCAAGTAGAATAATCTTCAAATAATATACCCAAGTTACTGATACGATAGAAAATTTTTCCTTTTTCTGTTTCACCTATCAAAAATCTTGCCTTACCCAGATTTCTGATCCCTCTCATAATCCTAATTATTCTCATATGCGGCATATAAAATGGAAATATCCTTTTTGTTATTCCAATCTCATCAGGAGCCATCCAACCTTTATTTTCATCCTTATAAAGGTACAAAGTATGGATAATTTTCATTTGATCTTCATTTAATTGATAATGAATTTCATCAAAATTAGTTTTTTCTTTTATATAGCGTTGAGGGAGTTCTTGTTGGTTATATAATAAATTTTCATCAATCGATTCCATATTGAAAATATCAATAAGCACAGTGGAAATGTTATATGTATTTTCGTTCTCACTCCAAAAATTTAAATCTTTATCTAAACTAAAATTAATTTTATTTTGGGTACAACCTCCATAGTAAAAACAAAATAGTATTTTTTTCTCTGACAATGAACTTAATCTGGAAATAAAACCCATCATTTCTAATCTAGATATTAGATTATCTTTACTTTTAATCATTTCTTCATCGATGATAAAGAAGCCATTAGGTTTTCCTTTAAAATCTTCTTTCATAACCCTAATTAATTTATCAATGAGATACTTATCATGAATAATCTCATGTTCAGAAAAATAGTAGTTTGATTTTGATTCTTTTAAAATTGAGCTGAAATAATCTTTATAGAGAAACTCCCTATAAACAAATTCAGATGCTTCTATAATTCTATTAATTGATAGTTTACTTTTCATTTTTAAGGTCATAATGCATTTAGGATGACTTAGAATCAATCCAATTAGCCTTGGAACATTCATAGACATAAAAAACAGATGTTTAAAAAAAGAAGATACGTCATCAAAAAGAATATTTAATGATTTAACGTCTCTAAAGACATCAGCTAATTCAGAATTAAGTCTTTTAAATACTAATTGGATTGATGTATCAATTCCTCTCTGAATTCTTCTCTCATAAGGCTCATCTGAACATAATTTGCAATAATCTAATTCTATAGTTTGATAATCTTGTTGTTTTTTCAAAGAACCTGTGTAATAGAGTTTAGGATAACATGCAATACAAAAGCATAAATCACTAACATCTTTAAATAAAGGTTCAACAAAACTTTCAATAATTATTTTCTGGTTAATGATTGAAATTTCTGAAAAATCATCTATAAGAAAATGAATATAATTTAATGGAAATTCTTTAATTAATTTTAAATCATTAAAAAGTTCTTTAAACACGTCTATATCGAATAAATTTTTAAAAATAGTTAAAAGCTTTTCATTTTTTCCCGATTCAAATAATAATTTCTCATTATCACTATAATAAGAGATTTCTTCTATACTGCTTTTTAAAATGGTATAATAGTTTCTTAATTCTTCGTCATTAACTTTTGAAATAGGTGGATCTGTGTTTACTAAGTTATTTATCTGTTTATTAATAAGATCCTCAATTTTAAGAAACATTGTATCGCTTATAACACCTAATCCTCTTAACTCATCATAAGTATTTTCGACTTGTCGTATTAATTCTATATTTAAATTTCTAATTAAATAACCAAGATCGTCAATCTCATCTCCTTTTAATGAGATTTTATCAAGGACGTTTAAAAATAAATTTTTAAGTTCAATATATATAGGTAGAACCATTTTTTCTTGTTTTAAATAATCCAAATCTTTTTTTATGAAAAAAGATTCAAGGCACTCTGTCCTTGCTCTTTTTAAAATAGTGGTTTTCCCAGCTCCTCTTCTACCGATTAAGTAATTTACTTTTCTTTCTTTTATAGTTTGAAAAAGAGCTTTAATGCAAATATCGTCAGGAATGAGTTGGACATAAGCTTTCTTTTGTTTTAATATCTCATCATAGTTTTCTCTTTCAATGTTATTGTATCTTGCTAAATCTTTAAAAACATTAATAACTTTTTCAAGATCTCCATCTTTTAAGTTATTTAATGACATTAACTTCACTTTATATTAAAAAAAAATATATTATTTTACTAATTTATCTGATTAAATGATTCTAAATATAAGTAATAATAAGTAGTTTAACAATTGCTAGTTTAAAAAAAATATTAAAAAAGTAAAAAATATATTTCTATTTTTATTAAAATTATCCCGATTTTTCTCAAGAGTTATAAATCTGCCATTTTAAAATAAAGATCTACTTTATCCTTAAATTTTTCAAAAAAAGAAACATCGCCGTCCCAATTATTAATATCTTCAAGACTGAACATATCATCAAAAATATCTGCTATAATTTTGGTAATTTTTTGAATTTTCTTATCTTTTACTTCCAATGGGGATTTACAGACAAGGATAACTTCATTTTGAACACACGTAGTAAACGTATATTTATCATTTCCTACATTTAAAGACCTTAATTGCCCTTTTGATACTTCTTTAACGAAAACCTTTATAGCAGAAATAAAGCTACCTAACAAAGACTTATCTACGCCGCCAATTCTAGCAAAATCAACAATAGGAATGCCGTCTTTTGAAAAAATCCAAATCTCGTCAAGTGTTGATGACATTTTTTTACAATTTTATTTATTTTTCTTTTTTTGAAACTGGTTCTCGAAGAATCGTTTTATACGTTTTAAAACTAAGATTTATCACAATCAATACAAATAATGCCCCAAAAATATAAACAATAGCAGTCATAACAGCAATAATATCCGGCATATTTAATGCTAAGAATATAATGTTAAAAACGTAGCCGAAAAGAAATAGAACTATTAACAATTGTATTATTATCCATTTCTGATTAATCTTAGACCCAGGGAACAATCCTTTTATTTTTGTAATAATGAATAAACTAATTACAAAAAACGCTGCTCCACTGATAGAACATATAAAACTAAAAATATAGACAATCTCATCCATTGAATATCTACCTTTATTTTGATTTTTTTTGTGTTTTAATTATTTAATTAATCTTTTTTATAAATTTAAAATTTTTTTATCTATAATTTTGAAAACAAGGCTACTATATCAAAAGATATAATATTGAATTATTACCTTGACCAAAATTTACTATATACGACTCTCTAAAAATTCTATTTTTTTCTTCAAAATTCCTGATTTTTTAGATTTTTCTAGTCCTAAATTATTCAATATCTCCAATGATTGAATAGTATATTTAAGTGAATTTGAATATTCATATTTTGCATAATAGACTCCAGCAATATTATTAAATAAATCTGCTTTAAATTCAAGGTTATCCATTTCCTCTACTAATTCTAAAGCATGTTCAAAATAATTCATAGATTCGTGAAAATTTTCTAAAAAGTAATAGGTTTTTCCTATATTATTAAGTTGAACAGCTTTTAGTTCTAAATTATTTAATAACTCAGAAACTTGAAGTGCATCTCTGAAATTCTCTAAAGCTTTGAAATACTTTTTTTGATCATAATGTATATTACCAATTTTATCGAGGAACCACACTTCTTCATCTAAATGCCCTATTTGTTCATTTAACTGATGACCAATGTCTAATAATTTTAAAGCTTGAGTATAATTTTCTAATTTATAATAACAAGTTCCTAAATTATTAAGACTAACAGTTCTGCTGTTCAAATCATTTATTTGGTTAAAAATTCTGTATGATAACTCAAAAAATTTCAAAGCTTGAGTAAAATCCTCATTTTTAAAATATATTACTGCAATATTGTTAAGGTAAACCGCTTTGTTCTCTAGATCTCCCAAATTTTCGGCAATTTCTATCGCTTCTTTATATTTTTCGAGCGCATTTTTATACTCTTCCTTAATTTCATAGATTTCTATAATCTCATTAATAAAAATGATTTGCCCTTGTAAATCGTTTAATTCTTTACAGTATTCGAATCCTTTTTCAAAAAAAAACGTTGATTCATCAAGTTTTTTTTGGGTTTTATAGATTTCTCCGATTTCATACAAATAAATGCATTTTTTTTCTAAATTATCTATATCATTAGAAAGATTAAGTGCTTGGTTATACCAATTTAAAGCTTCAAAAAGGTCGTTTTGCTTTTTATATAACTTACCAATATTACTAATACATAAGATTTCTTTCTCAAGATCATTTAAACTTGTTGATAGATTATAAGCTTCTTTAAATTTCTCTAAAGCTTTTACGTCATTTCTCTGATCAAGATAAAGGTTACCTATATTATTTAAAACAGAGATTTTTAGTAAGTTATCATTTTCTCGATCTAAAATAATTAAAATTTCTTCAAATTTTTCCAAAGATTTGTCATATTTTTTTTGGTTTAAATAAATTTTACCAATATTCTCTAAAGCTAATGTTTTTATTGCATAATCATCGAGTTTAGTAGAATAATTTAATATTTCATTAAATTTCTCTAGTGCTTCAGAAAATTCCTGTCGACTAAGATAAAGCTCTCCTATTTCATTTAGTATTTCTATTCTCTTTCTAATATTGCCAAGTTTGGTTTCAATTAGAAGAGCCTCCTCAAATCTTTCTAGTGATTTTTCAAAAATTTGTTGTTTCTTATACAAAGTTCCAAGCTTGAATAAAAGATCTACAATTTTCCTTAAATTTTTCAACTCTTTATGAATT
>JAEOSD010000129.1 GCA_016840545.1 Promethearchaeota archaeon | reverse complement strand
TTTTTAATAGAAGAAATCTAAAAATTTATTTAAATCATATTCTTTCAATCAAAATTCAGAGGGGAATGATTAGAGCAAAATAAAAATGTCAAACAAGACTGGCTTATATAAATTTATTAAATTATATTTCACTTATTAAAAATATGAAAGTACAGATAATGACTGATACTAGGTATGGAAATGGAAAATTGCTAGCAGAAGCTCTTAAAAAAGAGTTTTCCAATGAAATAGATGTCAATATTGCTGATGTAAAGGAAGTATCTCCTGAAAGAATTGCAGAAGATGTTCCCAATGTAATTATTTTAGGAGGAGCCATACGAATGTTTAGAGGAGGCCCAAAATCTAAAAGATGGTTAAAAAAACTAAATAAAATACTGGAAAAATCTGGTAATAAACTTCAATATGGGACCGGATTTTTAACCCACGCGATGCCAACAGATAAAGTTCAAGGATATGCACAAAGATATCTAAATAAATTAGGAGAAGCATCGATGGTTGAAAATACCTATTCCGAATTGTTAACCGCTCGAGTTAAGGCCTCAAAGGGACCTATCTTTCCCGAAGAGATGGAGAAAGCCGGAGTTTATATTAAAGGGTTTATTGATTGGATCAAACCAGAGTAATAAATGCTAAGGGGAAGTAAAAATAAGAATTTTACCTGTTTTTTTAATATTATGAAGAATTTTAGCTTGGAAAAAAACTTGAGATATATTTATGCTTCCATTTTTATCTTAGTCATAATCTTTATAGTTGTTTTTAATCAACTTGATAAAATTCTATATAACTTTAAAAATTCTAATTAATATTTCAAAGTAACCTAATGAATATTGCAATCTTTTATTTCTCAGCAACAGGGATAACTGAAACTATTTCAAATCATATTGCTGCGATTTTACAAGGAGAAGGAAACTCTGTAAAAATGAAAAACATAATTACACCTGATAGTAGGCAATCTCAAGTTAATTTCTTAAAATATGATGCATATATTTTCGGTTTCCCCGTTTTCGGAGGGCGGCCTCCCTTAATTGTTGAAGAGTGGATGAGAACACTTAATGGCAGGAAACAGAAATGCTCCATGTTTTTTACATATGGGGCTCGAGATTTAGAGTTGGCACATCAGATTACTTATTATTTATTAACACAGGCGAATTTTCAAATTGTCTTATCAGCAGAATTTATTGGAAAGCATTCATTCAATGTCGCAGAAGGATGGGCACTAGCAGAAGACCGACCTAATCACTTAGATTTGGAGGTTGCTACAGAATTCGCATTACATTCACTTACTCGGTTTCAAAACGACTCTGAGTTTAGTATCGATTTATCAGACTTTGCCTATAAGCCTAAAAAGACTAGAGAATTTCGTGGATTTTGGGCAAATTTTTATCCTTTAAGAGATATTGATGATTGTAGCATGTGTTATAGGTGTGAAAAAGAATGCCCAGTAAACGCTTTTGATGCTTTTTCAGGTGAACCTAACAGAAAAAGATGCATCCAGTGTATGCATTGTGTGTCAATCTGTCCGGAAAAAGTGATCCATATTAGTAATGCCTCTCAGTTATTTGAAAAATTTAAAAATCGCTTCGGATTAACTGAAGAAGCAGTCCGAAAAAAAAGAAGTAAGATTATATTTTAAAATTAATGAGATCATTAAATCTCAACTTCTCAAACTGAGATATCATCTATTAGCTTATTGCGCTTCCAATGAAACCAAAGGTCTCCTAGCAATTGGAATGCCCCAGGTATGAGTGCAACATAAGCACCCAAGATGACGTATATTATCGATATCACCACGTACCAAATGAGCGCACTCTTTAGAAATGGAGTTATTGGATCCATGCGGGGCATTGGATATAATAGAATAATGCTTAGAATATTTATCGCAATAATAATATACATTGAGACTGTCGCATCAAAATTAAAGCTCTGGGGAAAGTAAATATTCCATATAATTGCTAAGATTATCGCTCCAAGATTGCATAGGATAATCCATATCATAAAAATGGGAATGAAGGTTTTAGGAACATCTTTTCTTTCAAGTGTCATAATATCATGGAGTAGATTTTGCTTAAAAAACATTGATATTATAATCTATTAGACGATCTATTCAAGATAGGTTGTTTTTCCGTGGGAAATTAAAACTTAAAATTAATAAATGTGGAAGTTTATGAATATATTTAAACATCTAACAATTAGAATTGATAAATTTGACAAAAAAATCAAATAGCTTCAAATTCGCATTAGTAGTGCTTCTATTTTTGAGTGGCATGAATATTTTCTCAGTTGCTCTAGCTGATGACAATATTAAAATTTCCTCCCCGGCGTCTAATTTGGATCCCGATGTTGCTGAACTTCGATGGAATTACACGGCAACTGAAGGAGTTCGAGATGTGGCAATATCTTCAGATGGAGATTTTGTCGCTGCCAGTACTTACTCCGTTGACAGCTCAGTTTACCTATTTAATGATACGGCATCTGAATCGAAAACTCCTCTATGGAGCTATAAAGCTGCTAATAGTGTGTATGGCGTAGACATCTCTTCCGATGGAAACTACATAGCTGCTGTTAGTGATGCTTATAATGTAATGTATTTTAATGACTCTATAACTTACCCCAAAATACCGGAATGGGAATTTACTCCAACCTCGGATTTGATGAACGATGTTGCAATTTCTGCTGATGGAATTTATATTGTAGCAGCTGCAGATGATGGGACTGTCTATCTGTTTAATAGTACATTTAGCGATCCTAAAACTGAAATGTGGAGTTTTTCCACAGGATCTAGCGTATGGTCCGTTTCGATTTCTGCCGATGGAAATTATATTGGAGTCGCCAGCACTGATAACCATTTATATGTGTTTGATAAAAGTAGCTCAAATCCACTATGGAATTTTACGGATGGCTTTGAAGTAAACGCTGTAGATATTTCCGATGACGGGAATTTTCTTGTAGCAGGAACTGAAAGTATGAAAATTTTGCTTTTTAATATTGCAAGCAACATACCAATCTGGTCTTATGATACTACAGGTTCAGTATATTCTGTTGCTATAAATTCTAACGGATATTACATTGCAGCAGGAGGGCTTGATAATACTGCTTATTTTTTTGAAAGATCCAGCTCAATTCCCTTATGGAATTATACAACTGGTGCCCAAATTGGGGCGTCCGATCATCCTCATTGCATTGATATCTCCGCGAATGGTGAATATATCGCGGTAGGGAGTAATGACCATAGTATCTATGTTTTTGAGAGATCAAGTAGAACACCACTCTGGAATTATACTACAGGAGGAATTATCCACGCGGTTGCTATGTCTGCAAATGGTGCCTACATTACTGTAGGTGGTGATGATCGACAGATATATCTCCTGTTTCAAGATTTATCTATGGAATCTTCAGCAGCAATTTCCTTTGGATATTGGTTCATAATATTTGCTTTACCAACATTTGTTGCACTTATCTACATAAGTAGAAAGAGTTATAAAAACAAATAAATAACAAACAAATTCTTTTTTTTTCATATTTCTAAATCTAATTTCTCGTGAAATAACCGAGAATTAAAATAAATTCAACCTTAGAGTAGAGATTTTAAATTTTACAGAAAGAAAGCTAAATCTTAATGATCTCGTTCAAATGAATATTGAAGAATTAATTCCGAGATTAGCTCAATGTCAATAAAATTCACTAAACATGTTGCACCTATAAAAAATAGGTTGTTTTAGAGCAATTTGAATCTATTTATTAATAAGAAATAAAACTGTATTTTTCCCTACTTTTAATTTACATTAAATACAATTATTTAATTATTTATTATCTGAAGCCTTAATACGCTAATTTTATTCTCTCTAATATGAATAAATTAAAATCTGCTTATCAAAGACTAACACCTCTTTGGATTGCAGTTTTTGTAGACATTCTTGGTTTTAGTATAATATTACCGTTTTTGCCTTTTTTTATTGCAGAATTCAATAGTTCACCAGTAATAATTGGATTTCTTTTAAGTTCGAATGCAATTTTTGGATTTTTCTTTGGACCTATCCTTGGGAAATTGAGCGATAATTATGGTCGGAAACCTGTAATGTTGATTTCTTTAGCAGGAACCTTAGTAGGTTTTATTATTTTGATACTTTCCAATAACATCTTACTTTTATTTATAGCTAGAATTGTAGATGGAGTTTTTAGTGGTCAATTTCCAATAGCAAAAGCAATAATAGGTGATGTTGTACCTCCAAAAGAGCGACCAAAACAGATGACCAATATTGGAATCGCTTTTGGTTTGGCATTCTTAATAGGTCCCGCAATTGGTGGAATTTTATCTCCTTTTGGGCTTATTTGGCCTGGCATTCTTGCTTCCATTTTGACAGGATTCTCACTGGTTTACACTACAATCTATTTAAAGGAGAGCTTACCTAAAAAAGTTCGTTCAAAATGGCAAATTGGTATCGTAGAAGCTCCTGATTTAAATATTAAATCTGATTCTATTTGGAAGAATAATAGAACTTTAATACTTATCATTCAATATAGTTTTATTGCAATGGCGGGAGGAGTTCTTCAAACAACCTTTAGCATATTCGCGGGTATTCGACTTGGATTAAGCCCATTTATAGTAGGAATTCTATTGGCACTTTTAGGCATATATCAAATTATTTTTAGGTTATTGATATTCAATCGACTTAGAAAGTTAATTGGAGACCCAATTACCGCACTCTTAGGATTAGGATCTTATATAATTGCATATTTATTCTTTGGAATTGTGACTCAAGTCTGGGAATTAGTAATTTTATTGTTTTTTCTTAGTTTTGCTGGGTCATTATCCCAGGGAATCATCACTGGATTTATAAGTCGTTCTGTAGATAATAGAAACCAAGGTAAAATAATGGGTATTACTACAGGAATAGATAATCTAACTCAAATTATAGGGCCGATTATAGGTGGTATCTTACTTAGTTTATCCGGTAATATTCCGTATGCACTAGTTTTGAGTTTATTAAGTGTTATACCTTTTCTTATAGGGTTTCGAGTGTTAAAATTCGGATATGACAATAGAGAAAAAGAGACTAAAACAGAGATTGTGCCAAAAGAAGTTATAGAGACTGGAATTATATCATAGTTTTTCCTTTTTTATTTATTTTTTTAAAATATTCAGTTCTCAACTTTCGTTATTACTATCTATATTTATATTAAATTAACATAAATCTACTCTATCCTTTTTGAAATGAGGACTATTGTAGAGGATTCGTGAAATAACCGAATAATAAGATAGCAGATAAGAAGTATTTTTTTCCTTATTTACTTTATTTCGTCTAGAGTGATATCATCTTCAGAAATGATTAACTTACATGGAGCACTTAACTTAGAGACATAGTTTTTTAAACTATTATGGAGTAATTCTCTTATTTTTTTCGGATCTCTTGGATGTATTTTAATATATATTATACGACTCTTTTTCTGAAGACTTTTATTCAATTGTAGAAAATCAGAATCTAAGGTGATAATAATAGCTTTTTCTTTTAAAGCCAATTTTGCTACTTCACCATTCTGAATACCTAACATATTGAAATCATGTAATGTGAAAACATTAAAACCTAAATCACGAATTACATCTTTAATCGAGAGAGGTACATTCTCGTCGAGAAGAAAATTCAAGGATTAAACCTCTTTACTTATAATCTCATCAATATCCACATTTATAAGATTTTCATTTGCATCCTTTCCAATCTTAAGAAGAGTTAGAATAATATTACGATCCAAATGCGGATATTCTTTAAGAATTTCAGTGATTGAATAATTCAATCCGATTAATTCATAAATTAAAGCAACGGGAATTCTAGTACCCTTAATGATAGGCTTTCCTCCTAAAATTTCCGGATTACTTTCGATAATATCTGACATTTTCTATGATACTATATAGTAAAATATATTTAAATACATATTGGAAAAAGGTTTAAATTATCAAATTATCAAAAACTAGGGTTTTATTATCCCTAAAATTTAGTTTTCTTTTGAGATATAAAATAACCGCATTAATCAAACAAAATTTTTACATATATAATCAATATTTTTATACATCTTTGTAATTCTTTTTATGGAAATGCCCTTTCAACATGAATTAAAGTTTATATACAATACTTTTTTTAATAACAAGGAATGCTTTTATTTTCAATTCTATTTCTAATATTAGGATTTTTTGGGTTGTATTTTGGTGCTAAGTTTGTCATAATTAGCCTTGAAAATATTGCAGATCGCTTAAATATTAGTCATATAATGGTAGGGCTAACAATTTTATCGATTGGGACTAGCTTACCTGAAATTGCAGTAAGTATAATGGGAGGTATTGATAAGATTTTGGGTATTGATCCTTACATTGATGGAATAGTTATAGGAAATAAAGTTGGTTCTTTTATGACTCAAATCACTTTGATTATTGGAATTTTAGCAGTAATCAAACCAATTTTCGTTAGTAAATGGGAATTGAGGAGAGAAGGTCCTATGCTTTTTATTTCTGTATTGATTTTTCTTTTTTTCTCCTTGGATGGAATTCTTACTCAATTTGAGGCACTCTTAATGATAATAATATATCTTATTTATCTAATTTTTGTAATTTGGAGTGAGAGACGTTTACAAAAAATTAAAATAGATTCTAATTATATTGAAAAAGAACGTTTAGATACTGTAAGTTTTGAACAAGTTAAGAGTCCTAGTAAAAAATCATCAACACCTAGAGATATAGGTATTTTTCTTTTTGGGCTTATTATATTAATAATCGCAGCAGAGACCACATTACTTTCAGCGCATGATTTATCAAGAGAATTTCATATTCCTGAGAATGTAATTGGAATATTAATTGTTGGATTTGGCACAAGTTTACCGGAACTTGTTGCTGACTTAACCGCTATTAGGAGAGGATCATTCGGAATCGCGGTAGGGGATATATTAGGTTCCAATATATGCGATATTTTATTAGCCACAGGATCAGGTGCAATAATAATTAATTTTAATGTTCCCTTGATAATTCTAGTTTTTGATATACCTGTTCTATTCTTGGCGTTATCTTTAGCTATTTATTTCTTATGGACTAAGAAAACACTTAAAAGATGGGAAGGAAGTCTATTAATCGGATTTTATGGCGTTTATGCAATTTTAAAATTAGTAATGTTTCAAATTTAAACTGCTCCATTTTTTTTAAAAGATACAGAATAATAAACTCATAAATTAGATTATGAATGATCAAAATAGCTTTTTTAAGGATTCGTGGAATAACCGATATTAAAATAGAATGATTAAAATACAATCCAATTTATTTATTAATTCTTTTTGATAATAATTGTATATAGAGTACAGATAGAGATATCATTTCTTATTCAGAACGTTATCATCATCCTAATATAAAAATTTCTGATATGTTAAAAATTAAAATTAAATCATGAAGGAAAAAGGAGGTTATAAGAACATGAAAAAAGAAACGCAGTGGATAATAATAATTGTAATACTTTTGGTGATTTCACTTGTTTCAGGGGGAGCGGCGGCAATCTTGGCTGTAGGTTTAATCTATGATATAATTTATGCTATTCATAAGATATCATCAGTGATTTTTGCTATTGTTTTTGTAATCTTAATATACCGACGAAGTCGAAGTAAGGAATAACATTTTTTCAATTAAATTTTTTTCTCCATTATTGATAAAGGGTTAAATTGAGAAATACTTAGAAACATTTAAACATTGATTTGTGAAATAATCGATGAAATCCATAGTATTTGCAGTTATATATTATTTTTAATTTGCTTTCAAGAATTTATCTTTGTATACAAATTAATATTAATTTATGTTAAGTTTCTTTTTAAAGATCTCAATATTTTCAGTATGACGGTTTAATAAATCCTTATCATCAATTTTTTTTGCATATTCGATAGCTTTTTCACTGAATGTTATTGCATTAGCAATCTCATCTAATCTATCACTAAATATTGCTAAACTACCGTATGTGTAAGCTAAAGCCCTTTCATCTGAATTTTCTTTTGCTATATTCAACCTTTTTTTAGCATATTTAGTACCTCTATCCAAATCATCTCCCATAATACACATAGTGATAATAATTTCAAGAGCCTTATCCATTGTTTCAATAATATTCGATTTTTCTAAAGAAATTATATAATCTTCCAATCGAGTTATTGCTCTATTTATTTTTCCAAGGTCTTGTAGCATCCATGATATATTCTCAATCATTTCAAACATTTTCTCATAATCTCCCTCTTTTTCATATAAATTTTGAGCAATATTATAACATTCTATAGCGGATTCAAAATCTCTTAGCCTCTCATAAGAATATCCAAGATTTTGGTTATAAATGACAATATCAGAAGAAATTTCTAATTTGTTCGCACATTCCAATCCCATTTTATAATAAATAATAGCCTTTGCATAATTTTGCTCGTTAAAATACATTTCAGCTAGCCAAAATGCAGCTTCATTTAAATCTTT
>JAEOSD010000128.1 GCA_016840545.1 Promethearchaeota archaeon | reverse complement strand
ATAAAGGATTTTTGGGAATAAGTAAGAAACTAGGTTCAAATAAAAGGAAAAAAAACATAATTAATTAAACACATAGATATTTAAAGTTGAATATCAGTCTCTTTGCCTCTATCTTCTAAGTCTTTCTTTTTGTATGATATTCTTGGCAAATTTTCTATAATAACCAATAGAAATCGCTTCCCAAGAATTTGGAGCCCTTTCTTTATAAAAACGTCTTTTTGTATCTGTTTACCTAAATATTGGTACATAAGATCTTCAATCTCCTTGATTTCTGAGCCAAGATTTTTTCTAAGAAATTCTTCAAGATTATCTATTTGATCCATGAAATTTTCAATTTTTTCTGAATATTCTCTTATTAATTCAGTGACTGTTTTTAATGGATATAATTTACTGCCAAGATCGCTTAAAATTTCATTTACCATCCATCCTTTATTCCCCATGACTCGAAGATAAACCTTACTCTTATAATCTTCAACTTTTTGAATAGTAACAGTTAAAGCAATTTCTTGTTTTTCAAATTTATCTTCAGCAAAAAATCTTAGGGATATTAATTGGGATTCTGGTTTTTCTATTTCTTCAGTATCGATTGATTTTTTGAGAAATTCAAAGTTATTCTTTTCTAAAATTGAGATAAATTGTAGTTTTAATTCGTTATTAGGAATATCACTTTCAATTTCAATATCTTTTTTAACCATTGACGCTGTTTGTTCTTCAAAATATTCATCAGAAACCGTTTTTGGAATTAAATATTTACAAAATTCTCTAGTAGAAACCATTTCCAATGTCTTAAGTAGCATTTGGTATATTGCTTCTATTGAATCATATAATTCATCCTCATCAAATTGTACACTCAATTTTGTGGTCAACAATGGAGGTATATCATTTGGATTAATGAATATGGGAATTATTTTCTTATCTAATTTTAATGCTGAACGCCATTCCATTTTAACAGGTTCCGAGTAGAGGGATTTTTTAGTACAAAAGAGAAGAAGAACCGAGCAGAGTTTTAAGTTATCATCCATGTATTCATAAATATCGTCATGCATATCGGATTCCCAATAAAGTATATCATCGATCTCAGGATATTGAACTAAAATTTCGGTAATTAAGGGAATTTTAAATAAGGCTGAATCTTTTGTTGCATAACTTATAAAGATTAAATTTTTTCCTTCAGCTAGTTCCGGTGAGATTAAGCCCTTTTTCTTTTTAAGTTTAATCCATTCTGTCTTTCTCCTCTTTTTTCTTCTATATTGGGTATAAGCAATAGTACTCATGACTCCAAAACCGAGAGCTATAACTCCAATAATGATATATAAGAGAAAATCATCCCCCGGTAGATCTTTATAAACATCTACATACACAATGGTTTCCTTACCAACTGAATCGATGATATAAAAACTAATTTGTATCTTTCCCTCTCCTAATTCATCCCAGAGTGTTTGATTAATCGTAACTTCATTACCTGTAAATGGTATTTTGGTTACTCCTCCATCTAAGCTATAATAACATTCTGTTATATTGGAGCTATCCTGAATATTAAGGACAATCGTAGGAGCTTCACTTCCAAACGTAGTAGTATCCAAAGGTACAATTGTTACGTCCGGAGGTTCAGTGTCTTTAATCACATTAACATATCTTTTATAAATATGTCCAAAAGAATCATTAAAATAAAAAGTTAATCTAATTGGTCCATCAGATAATGCCATCCAAGCATTTTGGTCTATTGTTCCATTATTATTTATGAAATGTTTTTCTGAACCAGAGTTTAAAGTATACCAAATTTTATCTACCGTACCTAAAATCTCAATATTAAAAGCTGGTGCCATTTCATCAAAAACATTATTTTTGTTAGGAGAATTTATCGTAAAATGCATATTAATGCCCCAATAAGGAATTTGTAAATTTCCTGTTGCTAAAGTATCATAATAGATTGAATTATTATTTGGAAGGACTACTTTAGTCCCATCTGATCGCCATTGACATATTAATTCTGATGCAAGACCTAGGCCAGAGTGTAATCCATGAGAAGAGGAAAAAGAAAGCCTTCCAAAAACTCCAGGAAATGGATTTGAAACATTAATTTTTTCTAAGCTGTCAATAATCTTGGAAGAATTGAGCGATTGAGAATCTAAAGTTGCATTTTCTATCATGTAAATTGAATCATAAGATGCTGCACCCCAGAATGTAGGTTCATGGCCATATTCATTTAGAAATCCATTCCAAAAGGGTTTTGATCGGGGAGTTCTTGAAATGTTATAGAGTGCTTGAAATGTAATTTCATATTCACATTTACTATTGGTATCATTCCAATATGTGTCTATTGTAGTATTTCTAAAAAGATTGAACATTAAGCATCTTGGTTTAATTTCCCTATATGCTTCACTCATTAATCTAATATTATTTGAATGACCCATAACAAAAGCAAATTGAGTTCCTGCGTTATCTATTTCTTTCCAGTAATTTTCAAATTCTGACTTAGTTGTACTTGAATCAAACACGATTTCTTTAACAATATCGAATTCATAGGGAGGATTAGAATATATCTCCTTCATAGTGTCTATAAGATCATTTGCGTAATATACATCTTCATAAAGTAAACTAATCATATTGACTGTTCTGCTTAAATTTGTATTTAAATAAGCCATTAGATAAAGATGAAAAGTCAATATTTCCGTACTTATTTGTGTATTATTTTGTGTTAATTGGAATAAATACTTATAACGAGCATAATTATCCAGAACTTTTTGAGTTAAATTTTCAGTCGGACCATACATACCCATATTAATAAATGGAATTTTTGCATCCATGACCGGTTCTAGATAAGCGGACACGGCATCATATACAGTTCCCCCGATAATAAAATTTGGATAATTTGAAATTAAATTATTTGCAGCGTTAATCCCTTTAGTTACATCAAGATTCTCTTCATATTCAAAAGTATTTCTTGAAATCAACCCTATATAGAAAATAGAACCATTAATTAAAACTCCACCAGCTTCATTGATCTCTTTTGCAGCTAAGTAAGCACCTTTCCATGTATGCTTTCCAGAAACATCGTTTAAATCAGCAAGTAGTCCAACTTTAATCATTTGATTCACGGATACATATTCCTCAACACCAGGAACATCATAACTATTAGATAAAATTCCTGATGGGAAATTATCTTGACTTGCTGAAGGGCCTTTAATTATGTAAGCAGATTCTCCAATTCCATCGCCATTATTGTCTACGCCATAATAATCATCCCAAAAATTACCTATTGTTCCATTATCCCATTGGTTATTAGTTCCTCTATCAAAAGCATTATCGCTATTTTGACTAAAAATATTCCCATAAATAAGGTTATCGCTACATTCGGTAAATAATCCATAAGCTCCATTATTCTCTATTTCATTATTAAAAAAAGTGTTATCATGACAATTATAACCCGAGACCATGACCATATAAATCCCAGACCAGATGTTGTTCTTAATTTTGTTATCTAAGATTTTGTTAAAACTGCTATTTCCCATACCTATTCCATACTGCCAATTATCTGATATTGTGTTATTTTTAATAGTATTATTCTTAGACCCAGTCTGAGAAAGCCAAATTCCTGTATCTATATTGTTGCTAATATTGTTATCTGATATTGTATTATTTTCGCTGATCTGATAAGGATCCGACCATCCATGGATAGAAATACCAAAAATATTATTTTTAACTGTATTATGAAGAATTCTACTATTTTTAACTGCACCAAGTGTCATTCCACATAAATCATTAAACATTACAGTGTTTCCTGAGAGAGTAAGATTATTACATAATCTTGATGTCACCCCACTGTACCTATTATTTTTAAAGATGTTTCCCTCAACAGTATTGTTATCGCTATACCAATCTAAGGAGAGTCCATATGCATTATTAGATGAACAATCATTATCGATAATTTTACCATTCTTAGTATTATTTAAACTAAGCCCTGCATCGTAAAATTCACCTGTAAAATAACCTGAGTTATAAAAAGTACAATTTCTAATTATAAAATATACATCTGAATTACGAATTAACAAGGCACTTCCTGTATTATTGGCATTAATCGTTATATTTTCAATTATGAAGGGATCACTCCATGTACCACTGCCACTACACCAATCCTCAGCTGCTGCTTCTATCCATGTATAATCTCCTCCTCCAGTATTGTCAATAACAATACTACTAAGAACCCAAGAACCAGAACTTCTAAGATTAATAAAAATTTTTTTGTTATAATTATTTGAAAGAATAGGAATGTCATAGCATAAAATTGAAAAAATCATTACAGAAAATATTAAGATAATTTTTTTTTTTGACATTTTAAACACCTCATATTAGTTTAATTTCATCTTTTTCTTCAATCTTCTTCGTGTCTTGTGAGAGTACTAATAAATTTTCAATAAAAGGCAATAAAAATTGCTTTCCAAGTAATTGAATAGCTTTTCTTATAAAAACGTCTTTTTCAATTTGCTTACCCAAATATTGATACATAAGGGCTTCAATTTCCTCTATTTCTGCTCCAAAATTCTTTCTAAGAAATTGTTCAAGGTTATCTAAATGATCTATGAACTCTTCAATTTTATCTAAATAATCTCTTAATAATTCTTTAACCGTCTTCAATCTATAGCATTTGGTATTTAGATCACTTATAATTTCATTTACCATCCATTCCTTGTTCCCCATAATCCTTAGATATACTTTATTTTGATCATCTTCACCTTTTTGTATAGCAATAGACAATCCGATTTCTTGTTTTTGAAACTTATCTTCAGCAAAAAATCTTAAATTTATCAGATTGTTATCATCTAATCTTCTAGAAAATTCTTCTGATTTTTCTATTCCTAGGCTTTTAATTGGCTTTGCGAGAAGTTGAAAGTTATTCTTTTCTAAAATTGAAATTAATTGTAATTGTAAATCCTTAATAAGAATATCACTTTCAATTTCAATATCTTTTTTGACCATTAGCGCAGTTTGTTCTTCAAAATATTCATCAGAAACCAATTTTGGAATTAAATATCTGCAAAACTCTCTAGTAGAGGATAATTCTAATTTTTTTAGTATCATTTGGTATATTTGCTCTATTGACTCATAAACCTCACTTTCCTTAAATTGCACACCTAATTTTGTGGTTAATAATGGGGGTATATCATTTGGATTAATAAAAATGGGAATAACTTTCTTATCTAATTTTAATGCTGAACGCCATTCCATTTTAACAGGCTCCGAGTAGAGGGAATTTTGGCTACAAAAGAGAAGGAAAACGGAGCAGAGTTTTAAATTATCATCCATATATTCATAAATGTCATCATGCATATCTGACTCCCAATAAAGTATATCATCAATTTCGGGATATTGAACTAAAATGTCAGTAATTAAGGGGATTTGAAATAGATCTAAATCATTTGTTGCATAACTCATAAAAATTAAATTTTTTCCTTCAGCCAGTTCCGGAGAGATTAACCCTTTCTTCTTTTTTAGTTTTATCCATTCTGTCCTTCTTCTCTTCTTTTTCCTATATTGGGTATAAACAATAGTACTTGCAACTCCTAACCCAAGAGCTATAATCCCAATAATAATATACAAAAGGACATTTTCCTCACCCGGTAGTTCTTTATAAACGTCTACATATACAATGGTTTCTTTGTCAAGTGCATCTATAATATAAAAAGCAATTGTTACTAATCCTTCTCCTAACGCATCCCAGAGTGTTTGATTAATAGTAACCGCATTACCTGTAAATGGTATTTTTGTTACTCCTCCATCTAAGCTATAATAACTTTCTGTTATATTAGTGGCGTCCTGAATATTAAGGACAATCGTAGGAGCTTCACTTCCAAATGTATTAGTTTCCATAGGCTCTATTGTAACAAGTGGAGGTAAAGTATCTCTTATTACATCTACATATCTTCTATAAATATGCCCAGATGTATCATTGGAATAAAAAGTTATCCTAACTAGTCCATCGGATAATTGATCCTCCCATGTTGTTTGGTCTATTGTTCCATTATTATTTATGAAATACTTTTCTGAACCAGAATTTAAAGTATACCAAATTTTATCTACTACATCTAAAATTTCAATATTATAAACTGGAGCCATTTCCTCAAAAATGTTGTTTTCATCAGGAAAATTTATCGTAAAGTGGATATTGATGCCCCAATCAGGAATTTGTAGGTTCCCAGTTGCGAGAGTATCGGAATAAATTAAATTATTATTTGGAAGCACTACTTTATTTCCACCTGTTTGCCATTGGCATATCATTCCCGAAGGATAATCGAGACCATTATACAAACCATGCGAGTTCGTAAAAGCAATTTTTCCATGAATTCCGGGAAATGAATTCGAAATATTAATCTTTTCTAAGCTTTTAATAATTTTAGAAGCATTAAAGGACTGGGAATCTGAGGTGACATTTTTTATTAAATAGATAGCATCATAAGCGCTTGCGGACCAAAAATATGGATCATGATGATACTCATTTACGTATTGATTCCAAAAAATTATCGAACGAAAAGTCCTTGAAGTATTAAAAGTGGCTTGATAAGCAACCTCATATTCACAGCCTTCATTGGTATCATCCCAATATGTAGCATGTGGGTTGAATTTATTATAGCTAAGTAATAAACATCTTGGTTTAACTTCTCCATAAGTTTCACTTATTAATTTCACATTATCCGTAAAACCTACGACAAAAGTTAATTGTGCTCCTGCATTATCAATTTCATTCCAATAATCTGTAAAATCGTCTTTTGTTGTAGTATAGCTATATGTGATTTCTTTTACTGTTTCTATCCCATAAGAGGACAAAGAAGTTTTCATGCCTTCTATAAGCTGTGGTACTAAATAGGTTTTATCTGAAAGAAACGCAATCTTATTAATTGATCTACTTAAATTAGCACTTAGATAATTAGATAGATAATTTTGATAAGTGATTAATTCATACTCTATTCGAGAATCATTATTCACTTTATTAAATAAATATTTATAGTGAGTATAATTGTCTAAGATTTTTTGACTAAAATTAGCATTAAAAACACCTGTATTAATAAAGGGAATTTTAGCGTCCATAATTGGCTCAAGGTATGCTGATGTGGCAAAATAATTTGATCCTCCAATGATAAAATCAGGTTTGTAATTTGTTATTAAATTGTTTGCTGAATCAATTCCTTTAGTTATGTCTAGATTAAGTTCTTGTTCAAAGGTATTTTCTGAAGTGAGACCTACATAATATACAGTACCATTAATTGAAATCCCTCCCACTTCATTAATTTCTTTTGCTGCTAGATAGGCTCCTTCCCACGCACTGGCTCCAGAGATGTCATTCAAATCTTCAAGCAAACCAATTTTAATTGTCTGATTTGAGGGTATAGTACCAATATCACCTGGTATATTATAATTATTAAACATTGGATAATTATCTTGACTCTGTGCACTCCCTGAAATGTTGTATGGTCCACTACCGCTATAATCATCCCAACAATTCCCAAATGACCCATTGTCCCAACTATTATCAATTCCATTGTCATAAGCATTGTCTCCATTATTTAAAAAAAAATTTCCATATATAAGACTATCTTTAACGTTTGCTGTTATAAATAGACCCGTAAATTCATTATATTTAATCTGATTGTTGAAAAAAGTATTATTATTACTTTTTCCCCCCGATAAATAAATCCCATTTTCTCTATTATTATTTATCTCATTATCTGAGAAATTGTTAAAACTAGTCGTAAAAAGTTCTATCCCTTCGCCTCTGTTATCGGAGAAACAATTATCAACATAGGTATTATTAAAAGAAATATATGAAAATAATCCGTATTCTTGATTATTACATACGCTATTATTGAATGCTAATATATTACTACTATAATAGATACAAATACCAATATCATTATTTTCTAATGAATTATCTAAAATGCTATTAGGTGTGCTGTAAGATTGATAAATCTTAATTCCATAATTATTATTATTTAAGCTATTTCCTTTTATTGTGTTATTATTACTATTTCTTAAATAGATTCCAGCATTAGTATTAAACGAACAATTATTATTAATTAGAAATCCATTATCTACATAATCTAGCGTAATTCCAGCAAATTCGGGTATTGGATTCGGTACGTTACCAGTATTGTAGAAGTGACAGTTTTCAATTCTAAAATACACATCCGAATAGCGAATTAATAAGGCCCTTCCTATAAAATTAGCATTAATCGTAACATTTTCAATTACGAAAGGGTCATTCCATGTGCCACTTCCACTACACCAATCCTCAGCTGCTGCTTCTGACCACGTATAATCTCCTCCTCCAGAGTTGTCGATAATAATGCTACCAAGAACCCAATAACCAGAACTTTTAAGACTAAGCTCTTTTTGAATAACCATTTTATTCTTAAAATTAACTGTAATTAAAGCAAAACTATAATTTAAAAATAGAAAAATCAGTAGACATAGAATAATGAATGTTTTTTTTGACATTTTAAATAACCCTAATTGAATTTCTATTAAATAAAATTTATGATATAATTGTATAAAAAGGTTTACAAGTAAG
>JAEOSD010000220.1 GCA_016840545.1 Promethearchaeota archaeon | reverse complement strand
AATAGCATTAATCCTAATGTTCTTCGTTAAAAGAGGAGAAGTTAAACTTACAGAAGAGGAAAAAATAGCAAGACAAAAAGCTATAGCAGAATTATAACTTTTTTTTATTATTAATAGTTTCAAAAATTATGAGTTTACATTTAAAAGGATTTTATAGTTTTCTTAATTTTAATGAAATATATAATTTAATTTGGGGTTAAAAAGTGCAACTCGAACCTGAATGTATAGGGTGTTTATTTAATCAAATGTTAAGTGCTTTTAAACTTTTAGATCCAAAGATTTCACGTGAAAGAATTCTTAGTGCTCAAAAAAAGTTAATGGAATATCTACTTAATTTAGATTTCGATAAAAATGCATCTCCTATTGTGGGGAAAAAAGCATATGGATTAGTAGCAGAAGCATTAGGTTTTGTTGATCCTTATTTATCTCTGAAAGAACAACAAAATCAACTTGCTTTAAGTATATATGATAAAGTTAAAAAGATAGTAGAAACTGCCAAGGATCCTTTATTTGAAGCTATTGTAGTTGCGGCTCTAAGTAATACAATTGATCTCGCATCACAACATAAAATTGATTTTATTAATGATTTAAAGAATTTTTCAACTGAAAATTTAGTTATAAATGATTATAAAGAATTTAAGAAAGCACTTGAAGCAACATCTCATCTTTTAATTATTGGAGATAATAATGGAGAAATTGTATTTGATAAATTACTTATTGAAACAATTTTAAAATTATATCCTAATTTGAAAATAGTTTATTCTGTAAGATCTGCTCCTATCATTAATGACGTAACAATACAGGATGCGAAATTTATTGGAATTACAGATTTAGTAGAAGTTATAGAATCAAGTCCGACTCCTGGGGTCGATTTATCCAGTTCCACTGATGAATTTAAGAATTGTTTCTTTTTACCAGAGGGAATAATTTTATCAAAAGGTCAAGGAAATTTTGAAAGCTTATATGGAATGGAAATTCCAAATAAGCAAGTATTCTATTTGTTGAAGGCAAAGTGCACTTTAATAGAAAGATTATTCAAGGTTGAGTTAGGAGATTTAATATTTAAGAAAAAAGCATCTGATTTTTAATCAAGATGGCGAAAAAATAAACTTTATATATATTCTTTATGGTTCCTCATTCGTGTGATAGCTTCTGTGAAAAAACCAAAATCTCCTGAGCCTTTAATTTTTTCAAAAAATTCTTTTATTTGTTTATATAAGATTTTTTTAAATGAATCAAACATACATACATCCACACACTCATCAATTTCATTCTTATAAAGAGAATAAAACATATCTAATGATTTTTCGGCTTCTTCTCGAATGTCGTGTTTCAGAAATTCCTTATCCATTATTGCAATTAAAATAAGGTTATGCTTACTTACAATTATCATCTGTATATCCAAGCCTTTAATAGTAATCTCTTGAATTTTTCCCATATTCTCTTCTCCAAATAGAGAAAGTGCTCCAACAAAAGAAGAGAGTAAAATTGGATTAATTTCTGAATCTAAAATTAAATCTAATAAATATACTCCAGTTTCTTTACAAATAACAATTCCTTTTAATAATTTTGAAACTTCAGTTTCAATTTCTAAACTAATTTTTAAATCCCTTAACTTGTAATTAGATGATTTCAAAAAATGCAATAACATAATAATATTAATCCTTTTAAACTGTTTTCATATTTAGCAAAATTTATAAAATTAGTATATATAACGTAAAAACTTTTTAAACTGTAGTAATTCTAAAATTTCGTTATCAAAAGAATACTAATTATTTGAAAAATAAAAGTGGGAAGTATAAAAAAAAGATTTTATTCTAAAGTTTCCCTAATTTTTTTTACAATAGATTTAAAGGCCTTAGCACTTTCAGAATCTGGATTTTTTAAAACAAATGGTAACCCTTGGTCTCCTTGTTGACTAATTTCAGTTTCAAAAGGTATCTTTCCTAAAAGAGTAATCCCAAAATCTATAGAAGCTTTTTCAGCTCCACCGGGGGGATAAAGATCAATAAAATTATTACAATGGGGACAATTAAAACCAGACATGTTCTCAATAATTCCTAAAACTTTTCTCTGCATTGTTTGTGCCATCGCTATTGTTTTTCTTGCATCCATGAGGGCAACCTCTTGAGGTGTGGATACAACAACTATATTTTCATCAGGTATCAATTGTAAAATGTCTAAAGTCTCATCAGATGTACCAGGTGGTAAATCACAAATCAAATAATCAAGTTCACCCCATACAGCATCACCAAGAAACTGGCGTACTGCTCCCATC
>JAEOSD010000127.1 GCA_016840545.1 Promethearchaeota archaeon | reverse complement strand
TATTAACTACAATTCTTGGGATATTTATTTCTATTATTGCTTCTTTTTGTTTTAATTTTGGTATTGTCCTCCAAAAGAAAGGTTTAAGAGAGGGTTCTGATATAAAAATTGAAGAGGGAGTAAGAAATTTATATAATACTTTTAAGGAGTTTAGCAAAAATAAAAGTTGGCTTTCTGGTACTCTATTGGGATTGATTGGAATGATTCCTTATGCTATTGCGATGGGATTGGTTGGAATAGTCGTTGTACAGCCATTAATGAGCATAGGATTAATTTTTTTCGCAATATTTGCTGTTAAAATGCTGAATGAAAAGCTTACTTATTATGAAATTATTGCCGTAGGAATTTTAATAGTATCTCCAATATTAATGGCACTTGCAGGAATTACAAATATTTTTATCGATTTATATCAATTTGTAATTCCTTTTATTATATTTTTGAGTCCACTAATCGTACTGTGCATTGGATTTTTTTTCCTCTCAAAACAAAAACGAGGTACCCAATTTGAAGGAATATTTTTAATGTTTATAGGAGCGATTTTATATTCAATCGGAGCGATTTTTACTAATATTTTAGCACAAGCTTTTATTGAAGCCAATATTTTTCCATTTTTCTTTTGGGAGATTTTATTTGGAATTTTTTGGTTCGATTATTTACATTTATGGATGTTTATAAGTGCATGGGGAATGTTAATATTCTACATTTCAAGTGTTATTTTTTTACAATCAGCTCTTCAAAAAAGTAAAGCTTTAAGAATTGTCCCAGTCCAAAATGCAATAATGCTTATAATTCCTATAATCGCAGGTTTATTCGTTTTTAATCAAACTTTTCAGAATTACTTATTATTTGCGATTGCCCTTGGTTTAATATTAATTTCAATAATCTCACTCAGTAGATTTCAAGTAAAAATAGAATTAATTCAAACTAATGAATAAATAATAATCAGTGAGATTTGCTAATATGTCAGAAATTACGTGGGATAAATATAGCTTAAAAATAAATGATAAGAGAATCTTCATTTTAGGTGGTGAATTTCATTATTGGAGGTTGCCAGATAAAGAACGTTGGAAAGATATACTGAAAATATATAAAATTGCCGGTTTAAATAGTGTTAGAATCTATTTTCATTGGGGATATCATAATCCTAACGAAACAACATACTATTTTGATGGTAATAGAGATATAAAATATTTACTAAAATTATGTGAAGAATTAGGTTTATATGTACTTGTTGCTCAAGGCCCTTATATTTGTGCTGAAACGACAGCTGGAGGATATCCTTTATGGCTTTTAAGAAGGAAAGATATAAGAATTAAACATTTAAAAGATATAGGTAAATCAGTTTACGACACTCAGTATATGAAATATTGTAAACAGTGGTATGAAAACTTTATAACGTTAATTAATAAGCACCAAATTACAGAAAACTCACAAGGTAAAATAGTTGCTTTCCAGATAGAGAATGAATATACTGAACATGAAACAATACTTAGGAGATATATGCAAGAACTTGTCTCTTATGCTGAAGAATTTGGCATCACGGTTCCTAATTTTCATAATGATGTAGAAGAATTAGGATCTTGGAATGGCTTAGTTGACTTATATGGTTTTGATAAATATCCAATTTGGGCAGATAAAACTCCCAAAAATTTGCCGCTTACTGATTGGAGATTTGTTTCATTCCGTAAAAAAGTTGATCGCCTTGAAGAAAAAGTAAGATCTTTTGGAGGAGCCGTTACTAATTCTCCACTTTTTATTCCCGAACTTCAAGGTGGGTGGTATAATCATTGGGGAATAATTTATGGGTATGATACTTTATATAATTTTTATGGAGAAACATACCAAAAAATGCTACTTCAGAGCTTAGCCGCTCAAGGAGTAACAATGATGGTGCTTTACATGTTCTATGGTGGAACTACATGGGGCTCACTTCCTAATCCTGAGGTTTATACCAGTTATGATTATTCAGCAAGCATAAGAGAATATGGATTCCAATCTTCTAGACTGAGACATTTAAGATTATTTTCATTATTTATTGAAAGTTTTAAAGATAGTTTTTTTCAGACAGATTTAGTAAATCCCCCTAAAATTTTATGTGATCAAATAAACATCCTTTATAGGCAACGATTAGGAAATGATGGAACTAATTTCTATTTCTTCAGAAATTTCAATAAGAATGAAGTTGAGAGATTTAATATACTATTTTCAGAAAACTTACAAATACCTAAAGAGAAAAATCAATATTTGCGATCCCGCGATTCTTTCATAGCAATTGGGAATCATCAGATTGGAAATTTTAATATAAGGTTCTGTTCATTGAATATAATTCTAAAGGGACCTTATGCTAATGGACATCTGATTGCCATAATAAATAATGGTGGGGAACTATTACTAGAAGGAACAGACTTTAAAATAAGTGGAACAATCAAATCCTTTTTTGAAGAGAATTTTACTAGAATATCATTTGATTCTGAAGGATCTGGGCTTATAACTAACAAAAATGAAAAGAAATTGTATATTCTTTGCTTATCTGAGGAAATGGCACTTACTTTAAACGCAGGTTTTAATAGGTTTAATGTCCAATTAGCGTGGGGGCCTTATTCTTTGTTTTTTTCTAAGAGTAATGCTATAGAGGCTGAGATTCTAGGATCCCAAACTATTTGGATTTTAGGTTCTAGCAATATAGCTAAAGGATTTGAAAAAGTGGAGGATTCAATTATTCCAGGATTGATGAAGAAGAGATATTCATCTAATATTGAATTCCCTGAGTTATCATTTGGTACATGGTACAAGCTTAAAACGAATTGGCCTAACCAGGATAATTCAAATATTTGGAAAGAGATCGATTTCGAAATTGATAAAGATCCTATAGATCACAATTATGTGTGTGGACATGTATTATATAAGTGTGAGTTTCATACTACTGACTTTCAAAATTTTATTGTTAAGATTAATTCAAGACATAAAACTGCAGTTTGGCTTAATAATCAATTCATTGGGGGGCATAATACCTATAGTATAAATTCTATGCAACCTGGAGCCATGATGGGTATAGATCCTCCAGATAAAGGCGGGGAAATTTACGATTTAACTAAATATATTGAAAAGGGTAGAAATATTTTATTCATTTTAACAGAAAATTTAGGTCAAAATAAAAATTTCTTTGTTGCAAACGATCTTAGAAATCCTAGAGGAATTTTATCTGCGGAATTTTCTAGACCACTTTTTTCAGAAAGGTGGTATATCTCTGGAATTGATGTAACTAAATTAAAGCAACCATACAATACTGCTGGGCTTCCAGGAGAAAAACTTGGTTTTCAACATGGTGAAGGTAAGGAATGGATAGAAATCAATCATCAACCAACTGTAACACCAAATGACCAAATCATATGGTATAAAACTATTTTTAACTGGGAAATAGATGAAAAAATAAGAATACCCCTGAGATTACATGTCGAAGGTAAACACAATGTGCATATTTTCTTAAATGGGTTTTATGTTGGAAATTATTGGGGTGCTTACGGTCCACAACATGATTTTTACCTTATGGATGACTTATTAAAAAAAGTAAATTTGCTAGTTTTAGCATGTTGGACAACAGAAAAAGATGATTTAAGAATATTAATCAAACCATATAAAATAAAGGCTGATAGCGGTAATATCGATGAAGAGGGAATAGTTTTTGCTACTCAAAAACATATTATAAAATTAGAGTAAATCAATGGTTTCTTTATTCTTAAATTTTTATAATCAAAAATCTTTTAGATTAAAATCAATTTTATTTAATATTCTATGTATTAACCTTAGAAAATATAACCAACCAATTTTGGATTGACATTAATGATTGAAAAACCTCCAAATAGCTATAAGTCATCAAATAATAGAAAGATTTTCAAATATCGAACTCTAGCTCCACTTTGGATTGCTGTTTTTATCGATATCATTGGCTTCTCCATGATTTTACCAATGGCACCTTATATTGCTGATGATTTCGATTTAGAATATTTTCTTATGGGGATGGTTCTTTCTGTAAATGCCATGTTTTCATTCATTTTTGGACCATTATTAGGAAAGCTAAGCGATAGGTATGGGAGAAAACCTTTACTTTTAATTTCGCAGGTAGGCACTTTTGCAGGATTTTTAATGTTAGCTTTTTCTAATTCAATTTGGATGATTATTATATCACGTATAGTTGATGGCGTTTTTGGTGGCAATTTTCCGATTGCAAAAGCAATTATTGGTGATGAAGTTCCACCCAAAGATAGAAGCTTTCAAATGGCAAATATAGGTGTTGCCCATGTATTAGCTTCTCTTATTGGACCAGGTTTAGGAGGAACACTCTACGGTATTGGTGGAATTCTACTCCCTGGTTTATTTGCTGCTGGATTATCTGTTTTTACTATGATAATTACAATTTTAATATTAGAAGAAACTTGGCCTAAATCGAAACGTCAACAATCTCATGAAATGAAAACAAAGATTATAATTAAAATTAGGAAAAATAAAGGTGCTATGTTTTATTTAACATTATTTGGATTTCATAGTGCTTCATTCATGGTTGCAATGTCATCATTAGCACTTTTTGCTAAAATTGTATTTGGAATGGAAGCTCCTGAAATTGGGATTTTATTAATGATCTCTGGAATTTTTCGAGCTACAATAAGATTTACTCTTTTTAAACCTGCTATCAATAAATTAGGAGAAAATAATGCTATAATACTTGGTTTAGGTATGTTTCTAGTCTCATTTTTGGTTGTGGGTTTTTCTGTTTCTATTATTATGTTTTTTATCTTAATATTAGTTATTAGTTTCGCCGCATCTTTAACCCGCGGACCATTAAATAGTAAAATTAGTCAATCAGTATCACCAAGAGAACAAGGTAAAATTAATGGGTTTTCATCTGGATTAGATAGTTTCGCACAAATTATCGGTCCTTTAATTAGTTTTTTTATGCTTAACTTTTTTGCTCCTTACTTCTTAAGTTTTGTAATTGGTTCAATAGCCTTAGTTCCTTTTCTAATGGGTTTTAAAAAAATAGAATTGAAAAAGCACAGATTAATTAACCAAGAAATAACATCCGAAATATAATAAAAAGTGCAAATTAAAATGCCTGCACTTTATATTTTAGATTTGCTTTTAATGAAAAATTTTCCACAAAAAAGTACCTATTGAGTTGAGACGTTATTTCATTAGAAAATCAATAATCATTTTGTTAACTTCTGGAGCATTTTCTAGAGGAAAATAATGACCTCCGTCAAAAACAAAAAGTTTACTCCTCTTTAACTTGTTATTTAACTCAATACTTACACTTTTTGGAGATATCCTATCCTTCTCCGCAGTAAGTATTAAAACATCATTTTGTACTTCGTGAATTCGATCAATCGTGTTTAAACCTGCTATAGCATTGATTCTATTCTCAATGTCATAAGGTTGTGAAGAATCCTTAAAAACAAGGTCCATTAAATCACTTGTAGTAAAGATTCCATGAAACTTTTCATCAGACTTTTCAACTAATTGTTTATAAAAGTTTCGAGAAAACCTTTGCTTCATTTTTGTAAAAAATGCATTTTCAGGATCCTTCAGTTTCTCTTTATGAAACGTTAATTGACTATTCTTAAACATTTCAAGCCCAGATTTATCTACAGGAAGTTTTGTAAGAGCTGCGATGAGTATTAGTTTATTTACACGCATAGGATACTGTAATACTAAATATTGGGCGATCATTGCTCCAGTCGCCCATCCAATTACATGGGCTTTTTGAATACCCAATATATCCAAAAGACATTTGACATCATCAGCAAGAGTTTCTAATTTGTAGGGCTCTTTTGGGTGATCTGATTTCCCAGATCCCCTATTATCTAAGGATATTACTTTAAAATATTTTGCTAATGTCGATATTTGTCCTACCCAAAACTCTTTATGCAAACCAAAACCATGAATTAGAACAACTGGATATCCCTCTCCATGGATTTCATAACAGATTTTTATTCCATTAACAGTTGCATAAGATTCTGTCAAATTTATAGTTTTTTTAACTTTTTAAAAATTCAATTATCAATTTGTTAACTTCTGGAGCTTTTTCTAAAATAGATTGATGAGCTGCTTTTTCAATTACTATTAATTTACTATTTGGGATAAGTTCATGGCTTTTTTCGTTCATAGTCGTAGTACAGGTTTTATCTTTTTCTGCTGCCAGAATAAGAACTTCATTTTTTATTGTTGGTAATTTTTCATAAACATTATGTGTTTTAAGAGCTTCTACTTGATTATTTATATCTTTAATTGTAGTAGGATTATTCAATTTTTCTTGTACTAAATCCTCAACCGACCATATTCCATGAAATTTTTTTTTAGGATTCTCCACCATTAATTTCCAAAATGAGCGAGAAAAACTTCTCTTCGCATCTTCTAAATATTTATTTAGTGGATTCTTCATAAATTCTTTTAATCTATTTATAGCACCATTTCTGTACATTTCTATCCCTTTTTCATTAGGAACTCCTGGAAGGGTTATTCCTGAAAGAGTATTTATTAAAATTACCTTATTAGTCCTATGTGGATATTTAAGAATAAAGTTCTGTACTATCATTCCTCCTAATGAATGTCCTATAATATGAGTTTTTTTAATCTCTAAATAATCCATTAAAGCATTAATATCGTCTGCATAAAGTTCCATTGAATAGGGTCCATCAGGTCTGTCTGATTTTCCTGCGCCTCGGTTATCAAATCTAATCACTTTAAAATAATTAGATAAATCCCCTACCTGAGCACGCCAGTGTTCTTTTTTATCACCAAAACCATGTACTAAAATAACAGGGAAACCTTCACCCAGAATTTCATAGCAAATTTTAATCCCATTTACATTAGCAAAAGCTTCTGTCATATTTTACCCCTTTAAATTTACATTAATTCTTTAGAAAGTTAATTATTGCTTCATTCACTTCGGAGGCTCTTGATCTTGGCGAATTGTGCCCTGCTTTGTCAATAATCTTTAAAATACTATTTGGTATTGCTTGATGCATTTCAATCATTGACTTACTAGAGGTTAATCTATCATGAGAAGAAGCAATTAATAAAGTTGGGATTTTAAATTGTTTTAAATCTTTAATGGTGATTGTTTGGAGGAGAGCGTGGGATTGATTTATTATATCTTGATGTGTTGGAGGATTTAAATTTTGAATTTGTATTAAATCTTCCACTGACCAAAGTCCATAAAATTTTTTCTTAGAATTGGCTTCCATTTCTTTTCTGAATTTAATATGATAACCTAATCGTGCATTTTTCCAAAAGGTTTTCACAGGGTCTTTCTTTCTATCCTCTAATTCTTTTAAATGATTATTTTTAATAATTTCAACACCTTGATTATCTGGAGCTCCCATTACGGTATTAATCAATACGAGTTTATTTATGCGGTCTGGATATTTTTTTGCGAAATTTTGAACTATTATTCCACCAAGAGACCATCCAATTACATGAGTCTTCTCTAATTTAAGGTGATCCATTAACCCACTAACATCATCAGCAAGCATCTCAGGTGTGTTTGGTTGATTTGGGCGATCAGATCTACCTCCATTTCTATTGTCAAATCTAATGACTCGGAAATGTTCCGATAGAGGTATCCATTGACCAATCCAACCTTCCTTGTTACCACCAAACCCGTGAACTAATAAAACAGGATCTCCTTCTCCAATCTCTTCGTAGCATAGCTTTATCCCATTTATATCAGCAAATGTTTCGGTCAATATAATTCCCTTAATTTTTTTTAATAACTACAATTTTTCTTCGATAATAATTTTTATTATTCGTTAAGATTCTAACTTTCAAGGAAACTTAAAATTGCTTTGTTTACTTCTGGAGCTCTCTCTTTTGGAGATTCATGCCCAGCTTTATCTACCACTTTGAAAATGCTATTAGGAATTTTTTTATGAATTTCATACATAACTGATTTTGGTACTAACCTATCATGAGAAGCTGTTAAAACTAAAGTTTTACATTGAATCTCGTTTAATTTTTTAAAAGCATTTATTGTTGTAAGAGCATGAGCGAGATTTTTTATATCTTGATATGTTGGTGAGAGGATTTTATAATAATTAATTAGATCCTTTACAGACCAAAGGTTATAGAATTTTTTTTTTGGATTCGATTCCATTTCTTTTCTAAACTTAACATAAAACCCAGTTTTAGCACCATGCCAAAAAGCTTTTACAGGATCTACTTTTATTAGTTCCAAGCCTTTAAGATGAGAATTTATAAACATATCTGGGCCATATCCTTCTGGTATTTTTGCTATTGAATTAATTAGAACAAGTTTGTTAACTCTTTCTGGATACTTTAATATAAAATGTTGTAAAATTGTTCCACCCAATGAAAATCCTAAAAAATGAGCTCTGCTGATATCCAGAAAATCCATTATAGCTCTAATATCTTCAACAAATATCTCCATAGTGTAAGGCATATCTGGACGGTCAGATTTCCCTGCTCCTCTATTATCAAATCTAATTACTTTATATTTTTGACTTAAAATTGGGAATTGACCCATCCAACTTTCCTTTCTAGAACCAAAACCATGCACTAAAATAACTGGATATCCTTCACCATGGATTTCATA
>JAEOSD010000020.1 GCA_016840545.1 Promethearchaeota archaeon | reverse complement strand
ATCCTAATGCACCAATTACACAACATAATAATCCTGCTTTTTCCCCAAATAAAAAGAAACATGTAACCCATATTAAAGATATTAAATCAATGATTGCAATCTGCCATCCAGGAACTCTTAGTAAATCAGTCAAAGTTGGAGTTATTAATGCTCCAACAACAATTGAAAGAGCACCAAATAAGGCGGCTCCGGTAATTTGCAAAGTAGTTTGAGTCCTATACGATCTCTTAGCCTCTTTTTCTTCGGGTTCTTTTATTTTAACTTGCATTTTAATCTTAAGAAAATTGATTTGTATTAATTGAAGTTACAAATACAATATTTAAAAAAATTTGGGTAGTTAAATCTTTTTAAATATACTCTCAAAAAGATCTTAAATTAAAAATCTATTGAATATTTTTATATTATCTATAATAAGGGCATATATTTAACTGAATATGTTCAAATTTTTATTCTTTATAATTAATTCAGCAAAAAAATATAAATTTGCATCTACTCATTAATGGAGAGATAATTCAACTCAAAAATTACTCTTTTTTATTTTAATAATTTTTTCTCTTTTGCGTCTAATTCTAACCATTCTGCTATCTCTTTTAACTGTCTTCTTGAACTTCTACAGAGGTTCCTTAAAAATGGGAGAAAATCCTGAATTATTTCCCTCTCAGAAATATTATATTTTTCTTGTATTTTTTCAGTGAATAATTTTTCGGTGGCTGTTACTGTAAAAAACCCAGAAGAACTATATCGAGGGAAAGAGACCCTTCGAAATCCGGACTTGGAAGATTTATCAGACGTGGATAAGGCAACGCCCCCAGCAAAAAGATCATAGAAATAAGGTAAAAGTGACCAATATTGATTTCTCCTTATTCTCCCAAAAATTTCATCTGCAATTGATAAATTATCATATGCATTGGTAATTTCATTTTTAAGATTAATAAAATTGGGTAAATTTTCATTCACCCATTTATAAAGAAAGTTATAATCAACATCTGATTTATCAGTTAAACTGCGAGCTTCCTTAAGGGTTCTTACTTTTTGAAATAAATCTCTTATTAATATAAAAATTTCTTCATAACTATCTCTGTGTAATTTCAATATCAAATCTTTATATTCTTTATCCATAACCCCTTGGCTTAATGCTTGTATATCATTAATGCTTCCTCTAAGATCTCCATTATTTTTTTCAATAATTAAATTTAAATCCTCCTCACTTAAATCAGAAATCTTTTCTTCTTTAAGTATTCTTTTCACAACTCTTAAAATTTCTTGATCTGGAAGAGGATTAATCTCATACTTTTTAATTTTATTATATATTGGTTGTAAATTCTGTTTATATTCATTTGAACATAAAATTATTGGAAACTGAGTGCTTTCAATTAAGCTTATAATAGTAGGTAATGCTCCTCTATCAGAAACACCATAAATACCATCAACCTCATCAATAAGTATTAATTTACGTTTACTTTCCATAATATAATCCATTATTCCTCTAGTTTTTACAGTTTCTTTTAGCTTAGCTTCTAAGTTAGCTTTTGTCCTAGTATCAGAGGCATTAGTTTCGATGACCTGCATATTTAAATCATTGGCCAAAGCATACACTATAGAAGTTTTACCGACTCCTGGAGGTCCCTCAAGAAGGATTGCTGCTTTTTCTGGGGCAATTTTTATTTCCTCTTTTTGCTCTTTTTCCAGATGAGTTCGATTAAATTGTCTAATTTTCCTATTCTTAATATTAATTTGTTCTATTTCTTTGAAGAAATACTCGATGAAATTTTTTAAATCTTCATTTAGTTTTACTTTATGCCCTTTAATCTTAGCTGTTGGTAAAGCCATATCATTAATAGATTGAGGACGGTATTTTTCTACCCAAGGAATATTTTCTTTATGCTTACTTGGCACTAAATCACCTATATAAATTCTGAAAAATAACAAATTTTAGCGATTAGATTAGAGACTTGAATATCTGAATCTAAACCATCAATTGCTCTAAAATCTGCGTTTGCAATTAAATCAATTAACTTACACTTGCTAAACGTACTAAGTGGTAGCTTTAATAACTCATTGAGTAATAATTTAAAAATTTCATGAGCTGTATATCTGTAATTAGCTTGAATATTACGAGATAATTCTCTTGCTTTTGAAAAATCGCCCTTAAAGGATAATAATAATAAACTTCTAATTAATTCGTTTTGTGAGCTAATTAAATTATCATATAGTTTATTTAGATCAACATTTTTACTATTTATGCTGCTTAGTTGCAATAAATCAATAGCATTAGAAATTTTACCCTCGGTTATTCTATAAAGCAATTCAATCGTTTTATTCTTAACGATTAATGATTCCTTATTAGCAATATCAAGAATTAGATTTTTAAACGAGGTATAATCGGCTGCAGAAATTATTAAAAGTTGGCAGCGACTGATAATAGGGTCTATAATACTTGAAATGTTAGTTGTGATTAAAATCATACGACAATTAGTCCCATAACTCTCCATTAAACGTCGAAATCCTTGCTGATTTGAACCCAACGCTTCAAAATTTTTTATAATTAAGATTTTAAACGAAGCACCTCCAAATACTTTTAATTGGATAAATGGTTTAATTTTCAATTGTAAAAATGCGGGAGTAGTAATTGTCCTTCCTGCTAAGCTCCCTATTTTGCTTTTTGAAACATATGCTTCAGTCCGAGCTTGTTTTCTTTCTTCGCTTGTCAGAGGTACGTCTGCGTATACTATCCTGAAATTTGGATTAAATAAATCACCTAAAAATGCTTTTGAAAATAATGTAGCTATAGTGGTTTTTCCAATACCCTCTGGACCAGCTAGTAATAGGTGAGGAAAGTTGTTTGATTTAATAAAACTGTTTAACCTTCCTTTTAATTTCTCCCTTCCACATATTTGTTCTAATGTGTTTGGAAAATATTTTACTCGCCAAATCGGAATTTCTTTACTCAATTAAAACACTATAAAGGGCTAATTATTAATACTTTTAATTATTTCTGCAATAAGAGAGGTTAATTGAATATTTTTATCTCCACCTTGATTTACTCGATAATCAATAGTACCAATATATGATAATATCGAATTCAAATTTTGATGATTAATGTTGAGTTTGGGAAGGACGTTTATTAGCTGTTTTATGAAATTGCGACTATCAAAATTACCTACACCCTCAATAATTTGTTTAGAAGCTTTAAAATCTTTAGTTTTAATTGTGTTAATTAATTTATCTAAAGTTGTATTATCTAAGAAACCTGATATTCTTAAAATTTCATTCAGATCTAAATTCTCTATTAATTCAAGTGCTACAGACATTTGTAGAGTATTAATTGCTCTCCTTAGATCACCACCAGATATAAAGAAAAGCATTTTATAGAAGATTTCCTGCTTATTCTGTGGAAATTTAATTTTCTCTTGTTTAGTAATATATTTCAATCTTTCAGTTATTTCACTTTCAGGTAGATTAACAAATCTAAATACAGCACATCTAGACACAATCGGATCAATAATTCGATTAATATAATTACACAATAATATAAATTTAACATTGCTAGATGCTTGCTCTATTATTCTCCTAAGAGCCTGCTGAACTTGCCCTGGAATATTGTCTGCCTCATCTAGGATTATAAATTTTAAAGAATTTTCCTCAATTATCATTTTTTGACTTACAAAATCCTTAATTACGCTCCTAACATAGTCCATTCTAACTGTATCTGAAGCGTTTAACTCAAGCACATTTCTAATATACTTCTCCCCTTTAATCATCTCCCTTGCAATAATTAATGCAGTGCTTGTTTTTCCAGTACCAGCTGGTCCAGAAAAAATCAAGTGAGGCATATTTCCAGAATTAGTAAACTTACGTAAATTATTTACTGCTATGCTTTGACTAACAATTTCATCGAATGTCCTTGGTCTGTACTTTTCTACCCAGGGCTTTTCTAATTTATTCAAATTTATATCTTTTTAATATTATTTATTTAATCGTCAAATTTTTCTTTTGATAAATCCAATTCTAAAACTTCATAAACCTTTTTGAAATGCATTTTAGAATAAAGGTTGGCTGCTACTTTTGCTTTCTCTTTAATATTTACCTTTACTTTCTCAACTTTGATTTTTTGTAAATGTTCAATAGCTTTTTTTATAAGCAATTCTCCAATACCTTTTCCCCGATAATCCTCCTTAAGAAATACTTGTTTAATATATCCTTCAGAGGTTCCAAAAGGATCAATTCGCAATTCAGCCACAATCATACCTATTACTTCATCGTCTTTATCCTCATCAATAGCAATTAATATTCCATGCCTTTGCAATTTATCATAAATTCTCCTAGAGATGCCCCAATCAAATCTCTTATGATCAAATTCTTGGCCCAATCCTTCCACAAGCTGCCTAGTAAGTTTTCTTAATGCATCAATTTGTTCAGGACTGGCAAGATCTATTTTTATTGACATTTTTTTTTCTTTTCTTTTATGGATAATAAAATATTATATACTCCTTCAAAATTTAAATTTACTTGACCTTTAATTAATTACTTATTTCCTAATCTTTTATAAATTTTAATCTTTTCAGTTAATCAATTATATCAAATTTAATAACTCATTCAAAAAGTTAATAGAAAATAAGAAAAAGAAAATAACTAGTAATATAATAATTTTGGATTAACCATTCAGCGAGCAGATACGCCATCCCAAGCTTTTACTTCAGGATCCTCATAACCACATACTGCGCACTTTTGGTTAACCTCCCATGCTTCTAAGGCTGGATGTACCCGTGTAAATAATGATCCACATTGTTGGCAAATCAAATATTTTGCACCACAGCCATCACACATTTTTAATTGTCCTTTTTCAACAAACCTAAACGCCCTGGCCATCCATTCGTCATGTACAAGCCTAAATGACTCACCACCACACTGTTGGCAATGTTTACCGTCAAAATCCTCGGTCATTTTTTCCTCCTCGCTTTTATTAAATACGAATTAATAACAACTGTTCTTTAAATTATTAATAGAGCATATCTTTTAAAATTAAATGATTTACATAATTAATTTGCAATAATAAAATAGAAAATAATTTACAAATTAATGAAATTACATTTCAAGCTTTTTAGTAGAATTAACTTTTGTTTCTTTAGGATTAACTTTTTCAACTTCTCCAATTAATTGAAAAACCTTATCATCATTTAAAGCTTCACCGAATTTAATCAACATTTCTTTAGATCCTACAAATAATCCTTTACGTTTCATAGGTGATCCGTCATCTTTCAATGGATTAACCTCTAAAAATAATAATGCTGGTCTTGTTTTAGTTGCAGGGACTTTAACTACATATACTCCTGGAACTGGGGTTTCCATCTTTTCCCAATCGGCGCCTTTAGCTAAATGGTCTTTTAATTGATTTTGAATACTTGACATTTTTATCTTTTCCTTATAATTTATATTATATTAGGTGTTACATATAATATCATATATATATATTTTTCTACTTCTATAAAAAAAATATTTAAAAATTTCAATTTCCTGGTTTAAAATTAGAAAATTATTAACCAAATTTAAGTAAACTTCATTTTAAATAGTGAGGTTTTTTTTGTCGGATTTCTGGGGGTCGTTTTCCATTGAAAACTTTATATATGAGCGTGATAATAATATAATACGTCAGTAATATCAAATATAAATAAACAGATATACTAGTGTGAAAGTATATGAGGTTAATCTCAGTTAATTTGCCAGAATCATATTTGAAAGTTTTAGAGATATTAGTTGCAGAAGGTAAGTTCCCAAATCGCTCAGAAGCTATACGTGTGGGGATTAGAGATTTAATAAAAACAGAATATCTAATAGAAGAATCTGTAAAAAGGAATCTCAATCCTAGTATTATCCAAACAGATATAGAAAACCAAATTCAAGAATTAATATAATTTTTTTCTTTTTTTCTTCTTCTGATTCAATTAAATAAAGAAATAATTATTCCTTTTTTTCTAACAAATCTTTTATTCTTTTTCTACGTTCGGTTCTTCGAGCAGCAATTTTTATTCTCAGTAAATCTTCTTCATCCTCAGCTTTTTCAATTTTCACCTTCTCTTCTGTTTCTACTTTAATACCTAATTCTTTCTTAAAAGCATTAATTTTCTCTTTAATTATCGGAATATATTTTGTTCCAATGATCGTCTCTTTTAAATTGAAGTTAGCTTCGTTTAGTTCTGAGATAGCTTTCATAAATTGATTTCCCGATAAAGATATCTGTGCGCTATCTAAAGCTTCATAAGCAATTTTAAATTTACCCATATTTTCATTACTCTCAACATCATCCACAGTAATTAAAGGGACTTGACTAGCATTCCTTAATACCTCAATTTGTTTATTTATTTGTTTTATTTGTTTTTTTTGACCGATTTTTTCCAATTTTCTTATAGACTTTTTGAATTTTAAGATTGCTTCATTATATTTCAAATCTTTTATTATGCTATTTGTCTCATCTAGTTTTTCTTGTATAATTAATTCTCTCTGCTTTCTTTTTTCTTCTTTTTTAACTTTTTCAAGTTCTTTACGTTTTTCTTCTGCCTCCTTTAATAGAACTTCAAGCTCTTTTTCTTCTTCTAGTTTCCGTTTTTGCATGGCTCTAATTTTTTCTGTTTGTTTCATCTCCTTTTTAAGAATAAATAAAAGATCATTGTTAATGCGACTAACCTCATGAACCCAACCAATTTTTTCAAAGAGATTTCTTCCCATAATATATTTTTCATATGCTTCTTCAAATCTTTTTATATTTTTTAAAGCAGTTCCATCTTCTAGTAACCTGTAAGCTTGTTCTGATACCCCTTTTTCATATTCTTGCTCTTTTTGTATTGCTAATATCTCTTTTCTTCGTTTTTGTTCTTGTAAATCCCTTAAATCTTGGGCTTTAATAATTTGCTCCTCCAATTGGGCCTCCATCTTCAACTTCTCCTCCTCTTTTTGTCTTAAAAACTTCTTTTCTCTTTCAATAGCTTCCTCTTTCTTTTCAATTACTTTTATAGACTCATTTACCATCCGTATTCCTTCTGGCCAATTGATTTCAGCAAAGATTTTTTCACTATCTCTATAAAATCTTATAGCTTTCTCAAATTTATTATACTTCATTTCTTTTTTTGCTAGATCCATGAAATTGAAAGCTTGCTCTTTTTTTGATTCATACTCTAAAGCTTGCTTTCTTTTTAACTCAAACGCTTGTGTTTTTTGCTTCAATAACTCAGCTTCAGCTTCTCGTGCTAATTGTGCTTCTAACTTTCTTTTTGTTTCTGTTTTCTTTTCTTGCTCTAACTTTTGAGTTTCTAAAGCTCTTAATCTGTTATCTGCTTCTAATTTTTCTTTATAATAATTAATTGAATTAATTAATTGCCCTGCTTGTTCATTCCATCCTATTACTACAAACCGTTCTGTTGCATCTTTATAAATATTAATTATTTCTTGAAATGGAGAAACAATATTTAAAATCCCATCCTTCTTTTTAACTTCATATTCTTGAGCCAATCTCTCAGCTTTATTGATTAAATTAAATATAGCTTCAGAATCTTTAGTCTTCTCTTTCTTAAACTTTTCAAGATCGATAATTTTTTGCTCTCTAGCAAATGGTACTTGTTCAGGTATATATTTAGCTCTTGCTTCCTCTAATTTTACTTTTTCTAATTTTTGTTTTTCAATTTCTCTTAAATTATCATCTCTTGCTTTCTTCTCTTTGTAAAAATTAATTGTGTTAAGTAGTCTATGTGCTTCTTCTGCCCATCCTACTTGTTTAAATAGGTTTTTTGCTTCTTCATAATTAGAAATAGCCTTATCATAAGGACTTTGGTAAATAAGAATGTCTTTTTTCAAGCTTAATTCATAACTCTTTACCTCATTCTCAGCCTCATTTATAAGAATCATTGCTTCATCTAGCAACTGTTCATTCTGCGTATCTCTCTTTTCAATTTCTTCTAATTTAGCCGTTTTTGGTAATTTAACCCCTTTAGGTTTCTTAAATGATTCTTTAAATTCTTGCTGTTTTCTTACTTTTTCTGCTTCTAATTCACGCAAATTTTTATCTTTTTTTAATTTTTCTTGATAAAGTATAATTTGATTAGTATAGAGTTTTGCTTCCTCTCTCCAACCTTTTGCATAGACTCTTTCTCTAATATTTTTATAAATTTCAATAATTTTAGGATAGGGGCATTCTTTTTCAAATTTACCGCGTTTAATAGCAAGTTCATATTCTCGTGCTTCTTTTTCTGCAACTTCTATCATTTGATCAATTTCAGTTTCAAAGATTTCTTCAGTTTGTTCTGATTTCTTTTTTGCTTCAATTTGTTTAATTTTTTGAATATCTGTTTCAAGAATCTCACCATCTTTTTTTATTCTTTTCATTTCTTCAAATTCTAATTGCTTTTTAGCTTTTTGGGCTTCTAATTCTCGTACATTCTTCTCTTTTTCAAATAAATCTGAATATTTACGGATTTGATTCGAATAAATAGCTCCTTCTCTATCTAATCCTTTCTCTAAGACTAAATTTCTAGCTTGTGTATATTTTTCTATAATCTCGGGATATTTTGACTCAAAATTTAAATTCCCTTTCTTTATACCTTTTTTAAAACTAATATTATATTCTCGCGCTAATTTTTCAGCATTATTGACCATTTGATCAACTACTATTCTAAAATCTTCTTCTTCATCTTCCAATCTTCGTTGTTCTTCTAAAATTTTTAATCTATCAATATCTAACCCTGAAATTTTTTCTTCTGTTTCTATTTTTTGTAAATCTTCATATTGCTTTTCTTTTTCAAGTTTCTGAGCCTCAATTAAGCGTAATTTTTTATCTTTTTCCAATAAATCTTGGTAATGTTTTATTTGATTGGTATAAATTTTTGCCTGATCTATCCATCCCCTTTCTGCTACCCTTTTCTTTACTTCTTCATAGATAGCTATAACGTCTGGATATATGCAATTTTCTATTAAAAAGCCTTTTTTAATTGCTTTCTTCATTTCTAAATCATATTCTCTAGCTAAATTCTCCGCATTATCGATCATTTCTGTAATTTGAGTTCTAAATAGCTCCTCTTCTCTTTTTCTTTTTTCTATCTCTGCTATTTTTTCTGCTTGAGCTTGCACTCTGATTTGTTCTTCAATTTGAGCTTTTTCAATCATTTCTGCTGCTTTTTGTTCTTCAAGCATTTTCTCTTCTTGGGCTTTTCTTATTTCCATTTCTGCATTAAATTTAGCTTTTTGTTTTTCTAATTGTTCAATTGTTTTTCTTACCTTTTTAGATTCATTTGACCAGCTAATATCTTCAAATAATGTCGCGCCTCGTAAATAAAGATTAATTGCTTGATCATATTGGTGGATTTTAGCACGTTCAGAAGCTTTACCTAGTATTTCGAAAGCTTTATTCGATATTTCTTCTTCTTGTCTTTTAGCTTCTTCAAATGCCATAATTCTTTGTTGTTTTAATTCTACTTCACTCATTTCAGGTTTAGCCTTGATATCTATAGTTTCTTCTATAGGGAGGGGTTCCTTTTTAGACGTTCTAAGATATTCAGCTTTTTTATTATAACATTCCTCAATAAATTTATTTACCTTCTCAATTTCATCATTATTATTTATTTTTTGAAATATTTCAATTGCTTCATCATATTTGTCAAGTGCGTCCTCAAATTTTTCCAGATTCATAAGCTCTTTACCCTTTTCTATTATCTCATAAGCTTTATTGAAGACTTCTTTCTTATCATCCTCTTTTTCAAATATTTCAATGACTGTTTCCGTCTCAGTTTCCCGAAAATATTCCTCTTTTAATATATATATATCAGAAATTTTTTTATTAATTGCTTCTATTTCAGCATTTTTATTAATCTGACTGTATAAACCTATTGCTTGACGTAAAACTTCTACGGCATCGTCATAGTAATGCCCTTCAATTAAAGATAACGCGTGTACCACTAATTCATATGCCTCAGATGATATTTCTTGTTCAATATTATCTAAATCAGCAAAAAATGTATCAAAATCACTTTCTCGAACTTCATCATCATTTGTATCAAGCTTTTCTTTTGAATCCTTATCATTGTTTTGATTATACATGTTAACCATCAAATTTGAATCTCTATTTGAAAAGAATATTGCAAAATTCTCATAAAATAATTAATCTATCCAAACTAAATAATATAATTCAATACCCATTTAAAAACTCACTTTAAAATTAGATTTATATTTATTCTTCTTGATGAAAATATCAAATTTCATTATAGCTCTAATTTATGAATATTTTTATTAAGATAATCATCGCAAATTTTTCCTCCCTCATTTGTTAATAACCAACCATTCACATCTTTTTTTACTAATCCAAGCTCTTCAACTTCAGTTAAAATTTTCAATACATTTTCTTCAGACATACGAATATCAAAATCAACTCTTAGAGAAAATGCGATTTCATCGATAGGAACCGAACCGCCAAGCTCATCTTCCATTACGCCTAAAGCACCAATAACTTGGTGTTGATCTTCCATCAATTTGTTCATTTCAGTAGACACCTCATCAAGTAGCCACGGATATTTGTCTAACATCTTTTTAATGGCCCTTTCATTGCCACTCTTAAAGATTTCGTCAAATTCCTCGCGAATTTTCTTTTTTTTTCCCAATTAAATCACTTCATTTCTTATAACAAAAATGGTAATTATCTTAATTATTAAAGCATTTTATAATCTAAAATAAATTTATATTTTTAATTTTAAGTAATAAAGTAACAACTATTTGGTGATTTAATGGGATATTTTCCCTCACGTTTAGAAGATAATATTGATGATAATCATATTAGATTTAAGTATCGTCCCTTTAAAAAAAAACCAAAATTAAAAAAAATATTAATAGCTTCTCTCTTAATTGTAGGAATTTTAATAGCTTTAACTATTTTCTGGTTTTGGCCGGCTTGGATTGGTCCAATAAATCTTCAAATTCAATTATATGGAAATAAGGCGAATGCAAATTTCGTTGATATACATTTTCTAAATTTTTGGTCTTCAAATTTCATTTTCAATAAAACTGCTTTGATTGGAGCTTTAATTGGTTGTGTTATAATGAGTTTGCCTCCAGATAGAATTTTACTTACTGTAATTGGTACACGTTTACGGTTTGGAAAACCTTCTTATATCAAATCGCTTGCTTTTTGGTGGACTGTTGGATTTGTAATTTTCTACTTATTGGGTTTTACCCTTAATATTGGTGATCAGGCTTTTGCGTGGACAGCATATTTAATTGAAAATGGAGAAATACAGTTATCTCCCACTATTATATTTGATGCTTTCAATGTAATTTTCAATGAAACCAATCAAGATTTTTTAACGATATTTACCTACGGGAAACTACTCCTTCCAATCATTATTTTTATATTTGGTGTTCTAATATTTCGAATAGGTCTTAATATTGTTAAAAATTTTTATCTTCGCAGAAATGACTTCTACATTTTAGCAAATGCATTAATTATTATCGGTTTGCTTTTTGGAATTTGGTTTTTCATTTTGCCAACACAAGCGTTAGACGGAATAAATCTTATTCAAACTTGGTCTGTCTTGTTTGCGTTTATAATTCTAAATATTTTGGGTATCCTTTTTTATATATATGGAAAAAGAAAATATTCCAAAGATACTAAAAATTATATTCTTTCAAGGCAAAAAAGGAAAAAAATTATGGTCATTGGTGCCGTAATTGTAATCTTTATAATCGTTCCTTTACTAATAAGTGTTGGACCAGCATTAACTTTAAATAACACTGATGTTTGGATTGAACAACAGTGGAATAAAAAAATTAGTAGAGAGATAGATTGGACAAAACAATGTGCGGGATTGAGTATATTTGAAGAACGTCCAATTGAAAATTTCACAGATTCTCCAATTTCGGATGATGCAACGATTAGAACAAGTATCAGGCAATTTGATCAAGATTTTGCAGTAGATTATTTAGCCGCTTCAATAGGGTCTACTTTTGAGGGTTTAGCTGATTCTGATATTGTATATATTAATGGAAATGAATATTGGGTATCCCCTAAAACAGTCAGGTTTTCTCAAATAACAGGCGATCCAGTACAAACTAATACAGAATTATATGATCATGTTGAAGGATTTTTAGCGATGGATACCTTTTCGGGTGATTTAGTGAACGTATATACCACTTTCAATATAACAGAGAATTATCCAATATTTTTTGGTGAGAGCGAGAGTAGAATTTTTTTAGAAAAAACTCAAGGTTATTATGAGGAGGGAGCCTTAGGAGCTTATGACTCTAATATTTTATTAGGGACTGAATGGTCTAAAGGAATAGAAAATAATGATTTTCTTTACACAGGAGAACCTGATGGAATCCTTACTGGCTTAGAGGGTTTTTGGACAACAATAAATTTGGGCCTATTGGCCTATTCAACTCAAGAATTACATGAATATCTAATTAATAGGAATGTTAAAACACGAGTACAAAATATTCTCTTTCCAAATCTTAGAATTGATAATGATCCTTATTTGGTTTTTAATATGGATGCGGGAGAGATGTACTATGCAGTTTCGATTTATACATATATTAAATTAGGTTCTTATGCAAAATATCCTATCTTAAGATTTCTAGGTGTATGCTTAATAGATGTGAAAACTGGAGAATTAGAATTCTATAAAAATCCTATTTTGAATGTTGATAATGATCCTACTTATCCACTTTGGAGGATTTATACCTCTATTGGTAAATATAATTGGCAAGATGCTAATTTGGATGCTCCCTGGTTAATAGGACAGTTAAGATATCCTGAAGATTTATTTGAATTACAACTAGAAGCTAATTATATTTATCATGTTGAAAATCCTTCAACATGGAGAAGAGAGGATGATTTCCATGAAAGACCTAAAAATGGGGATTTATTTTATATTGAAACTGATTTAGGTGAGGGTATTGAGTATGTTGGATTGGATTTGGTGGAGTATAAGGGACGTTCAGCAATTGTACTTGCTGGTATGTATGTTATTAGGCACGGAGATCATTTTGGTGAAGCAATATTTTACGATGCAAGTGTTAAAACTCTAATTGGTCCAAAAACTGCAAATGAAACATACCTTTCTGAAGCAACACAAGAAATAACTTTAATATCTAATGCCAGAAACGGGAATATCCTTTTGTATCCCCTAGGAGGGTCCTTATATTATTATATACCCACTTATAGTACAGCAGGAGACTTGCAACAATTAAAACTAGTAGGTTTTGTAGAAGCGTTTACTAGAAATGTCGGTTATGGTAGTAATGTCGAGATTGCTTATAGTAATCTGAATATTTCAGTAGCTCCACCTTCAAATATATCTATTTCATATGATTTCGACATGGATTCATCAATGACTTACCCAGATGATCCTGCTGAATTTATCATACAATTACAAAACTTAAATACCAATTTCTCTGCCCCAGGATTAAATGTGAAAGTAAATCTATCTATTTATACTTCAACAACTAATAATGTAAATTTCAGTTTAATTCTACCACCGAATATGTACCCAATTGAAAATTCAACATACATTGAAGGGACTTATACTGGTGTGAATTTTACAATCGTAGATACCATACTCTATTTCGGACAAGGGATTACTTTAACTGGATTTTTAAATTCTTCAAAAGGAAATATAATAATATTTTACAAGTGGACGTTAATAGTTAATGATGAAATTCTTTTCGAATCTCCAGTTGGAATCATTCTAGTATTAGAATAAACTATTTAGGTATTTATTTAAATATTTAAATTAAAATTAAAATTTTTTTATAATTCGAGTAAAAATTTCTCAACTTCTTCTTTAGAGCACATGTGAAATTTCTTATCTTCTGATTTAATGTACGCTACTCGAATAATTTCTTTTGTAGCTTCTTCATCGATAGATTCCTTTAAAGTATTAAGCGTTAATTTTACCACCTCATCAAAAGTTAGTCCTTCCTTATAGTTCTGAGTGAGATATTCCCTTGCTGTTGATTCCCCACTTCCTAATGCATAGGATTTGAATGAACGATAAATTCCACTAGGAGATGTTGTGTAAATCTGAGTACCTCCATCATCAATAGCAATAAAGAAAAGAGCGCATCCAAATGGCCTTATACCGCCAAATTGAGTATACTGCTGCTTGATATCTGCTAAAGTTTTTACCAACATATTAAGTCGAACAGGTTCATCATAAGTTAAACGAAAAGATTGTGCTTGTACACGAGCATAATTAATTAACATCCGAGAATCAGCATGTAATCCTGAAATAGCTACTCCAATATGCTCATCAACTTGGAATAGTTTATCAATCGAATCTGCATCCATTAAATTAGATGGTATCTTAATTTGAGCCGCAAGGCATACACCCTCTTTAGATTTCACAGCTACAGCAAGAGTTCCGCGTCTAACTGCTTCTAGAGCATATTCCACCTGAAATAAGCGCCCCTCTGGGCTAAAAACAGTAAGTGCGCGATCATATTTAACTTGACCTCCGCCAAACATAATATAAACCTAAAATTATTTAAATAATTAATTTTAAAAATATAATACTCAATTTTAATTTAATGATTATAGAACATTAAAAATTAAATTTTGCCAGATGTTTTCAAAATTTCTAAGGTTAAAAGCTTAAATATTCCTTCAATGGAGTTTCCTTTTTTAGCACTGGTTTCGAAATATCTTCTAGCACCCATTTCAGATTTTAAAGAATCTCCTTCTTGTTCTGAAACTTCTCTATTACCTTCATTGGCTAAATCAAGTTTATTACCAACTAATAAAGTAGGTTTTTGAGTGACTACTTTTTCTACTTCAGCTTTCCATTCAATTAAATCGGAAAATGATGATCTACGTGTCAAATCGAATACATAAATAATCCCTGTAGCTCCACGATAAAATGGGGGGCGCACAAAGCTGAAATGCTTCTGTCCAGCGAGGTCCCAAATCTGTAACTTGACTTGGAACTGCGGGTAATCTTGTAAGTCAACAGTTTTAGTTGAGAAATTAGACCCAATGGTCATGATATAATTCTCTTTGAAAGTATTCTCACAATAGCGTAAAACCAAAGAAGTTTTACCTACACCTCCATTCCCAACAACACAGATTTTATATATATAAGATTTTATCGATGAAATTTGCCCGTTCACCATTTCCGAATAATTCCTCTCAAACTTTTCTTAATTCCCCTTTAAAATTAATAGATATATTGCTTAAATAATGATTAAGTTATAACTTGATGAGTTATAATAATATATATTATAATCAATAAATAAAAATAATAATATTAAATATTTTTTCTATTTTTTTCGCAATTTTAAAATGAATTAGGGGAAAATAAATAGATGAATGATTTGAATGATAAGATTAGGAAATTTGCCCAACTCATTATTGATGCTAAAAACATTGTAGTTTTAACTGGTGCAGGAATGAGTACTGAATCTGGAATTGCTGATTTTCGAAGCCCTGGTACTGGTTTATGGGAAAAGTTCGACCCAAATGAGTTTGCAAGTATTCATTCCTATGTATCTGATACTCAAAAGAATCTTAAATTCATGTTAGAGATGGGAATGAATATCTTTAAGGCGAAACCTAATAAGGGACATAATGCATTAACAAAACTTCAAAAATTAGGAAAGTTAGAGGGAATTTTAACGCAGAATATTGATGGGCTTCATCATAAAGCACATACAAACAATATTGTAGAACTTCATGGAACTGTAAATGAAGCAATATGTATGAGGTGTAAAGAAGTATATCCAATTACGACAATGATTAATCAAGTATTAAAGGGATTATATTCGCCTTCTTGTGAAGTTTGTGGGGGATTATTAAAACCAAATGCGATTTTTTTTGGAGAACCATTACATTCTGAGACTCTTATGCGAGCAGATGAGATGATTGAAGCCTGTGATCTTTTAATTGTACTAGGTAGTAGCCTTTTAATATATCCAGTTGCTTTTTATCCCCGTAAAGCTTTATCTGCTGGGGTAAAATTAGCCATTATTAATATTCAGCAAACTGATATGGACGATTATGCTGAGATAGTTATCCATGAAAAAATTGGAGACATCCTTCCCAGAATAGTTGAAATTGTTGAAAAGAACCTTAAAGCATCGAATTAAAAATATTTAATTTTTATCAATAAAAAGAAAAAAAAATGAATATATTTTAAAAAGAAAAGACTTTACTTTTCCACTCTTAAAATTTTCTTATCAATTTTGCCTACTACTGTTAATGGGAGTTCTTTTTTAATATGAATTTTCTTAGGTACTTCATACGGAGCACAATGTTCCTTAGCAAAGGCGAGAATATTTTCTTTTAATTTTTCTTCATCTTCATCATAAGTATATTCTGGATCGACTTGAATATAGGCGTTTACAATTTCAGAACCAGGGCGATCCGGATTAGGTTCACCAATTAAAGCAATCATGCCTATTGCAGGGTGTTTGGATAAAGTGTCTTCTACTTTCGCAGAAAAAACCTTAAAACCGCTGACTATAATCATATCTTTTGTTCGGTCGACTATTTTTAAATATCCATTTTCATCCATCACTGCTACATCTCCAGTATGCATAAAACCTTTTTCATCAATGGCTTTTTTGGTCTCTTCGGGTTTATTATGATATCCTTTCATTACCATAGGACCTCTAACACATATTTCACCAGCCTCTCCTAGAGGTACTTCATCACCCGTTTCAGGATTAATCAGCTTTAATTCTGTGTTTAATAATGGTAAGCCGATTGATCCTAATTTTCTTTTGCCCCACATTGGGTTCATAGTTGTTAAGGGTGAGCATTCAGTCATACCATAAACTTCCAATAACTTTCCTTCACCAACTATACTTTCCAAGGCTTTTTGGGATTCTACAGGAAATGGAGAGGCAGCAGAAATACAGACTTCTAGCTTAGAATGATCTAGTCTCTTGAATTTACGGAAACTTATTAAAATTTGATACAAAGATGGTACATTTACTAAGGCAGTTGGTTGGTATTTTTTTATTTCATTGCATATATGTAATGCATCGCGAGGATTAGGAATTAAAACTTGACTCCAACCCAGATAAATGCAATTTTCTAAGAAGAAAGTTCCGGCAATGTGAAAAAAGGGAAAACCAGATAATGCAACACCCTTACCTTTCTGCCAATTAAGCCATCTTTGCACAATAAGTAAATCTGATACACAATTCCTGTGAGTTAACATAGCTCCTTTAGGAGGACCGGTTGTTCCTCCTGTATATTGAATGAATGCAATATCATCCGGGGAAACATCAACATTAGGAGGATCAGAAGAATAATTCGCTAAAACATCATCTTGAAAATCCAACACAACTTTACCTTCTAAGGGAGTAACTTCGCCATAAGGTATTTCACTAACAGCTCTTATTTTTTCTCGTGATTCTTTATCAAATGAACCAATAACACTGGTGGCTATAACAACTTTAAGTTGAGGTAATTTGTCAGCTATTTTTTTTAATCTATGTTCGAAAATTGCATCAAGAGTTACTAAAGCTACATTTTTTCCTCCAGATCCTAAATCGTTTATTTGATAGTGCATTTGTACATCTGACATTAATGGACTTACCCCTGAAACAATGCATCCTGCCTTTAATGTTCCAATAAGGGCATAAGCATATTCAGGAATATTTGCTAAATTAATTCCAACGACATCTCCTCTTTTAAAACCATTTTTAATTAACATATTAGCAAATTGATTTGAATATATATCTACATCGCCAAAGCTGATTTCTAATCCTTGATATGCAAAAGCCATTTTATCTGAGAATTTTTCAATAGTATCTTTAATTGCTTCTGTATATGAGGTCTCAAATATATTAGGATCTAAATCAGAGAGATTCTCATCCCAATTCTTTTTCCAGAAACGGCTTGTATAGGGACTTTCCATTTTAAATTCACTTTTACATTTTTGTTTATAAATTATTTTGAAAAAATAATTTTTCCAAATTTTAATTTGATCTTATTTAGGCTGTATTCCATTAAAAATTTTTATTAAAATGAATAGGAATTTTACCTAATAGTAAAAAAAAATATAAAATTTGAAGATAATTAAAATTGGTATTATTGTAGTAGTTCTTACTGTTGACGCAAAACTTTCTTATCAATTTTTCCTACTGCTGTTAATGGAATATCTGTCAAAATATGAATTTTTTTTGGTACCTCATATGGAGCACAATGTTCCTTGGCAAATTCTATAATATCTTGTTTTAGTTTTTCTTCATTACCATCATAAGGATATGCAGGATCAATCTGTATATGAGCATTTACTATCTCAGAACCTGGGCGATCAGGGTTTGGCTCTCCTATAAGGGCGATCATGCCAATTGCTGGATGCTTCGATAAAGTATCTTCAACTTTAGAGGAAAAAACCTTAAAACCGCCGACAATTAACATGTCCTTAGTACGATCAACGATTTTAATAAAACCATCCTTATCCATAAATCCGACATCACCAGAATGCATGTAACCGTCAACATCGATTGCTTTCTTAGTCTCTTCAGGCTTATTATAGTACTCTTGCATCACTAAAGGCCCGCGAACACATATTTCTCCAGGTTCTCCTAATGCAACTTCTTCTCCTGTATCAGGGTCAACAATTTTAAGTTCTACGTTCAAAAATGGTACTCCAACAGTACCTAATTTTTTCCTGCCTAAGGAAGGGTTCATTGTTACAACAGGTGATAATTCAGTCATTCCATAAAGTTCTAACAGCTTTCCCTCTCCAATAATACTCTCTAGTTCAATTTGGGATTCCTTAGGGAAAGGAGATGCTGCTGAAATACAAGTTCCTAACTCTGAATGGTCTATTTCTCTAAATTTAGGATTCTTTATAAGCAGTTGATATAATGAGGGAACATTTACTAAATTTGTTGGGTGATATTTTTTCATCACTTTTATTATGTGATCAGTGTCTCTTGGATTTGGAATTACTAATTGCCCAAATCCCGCGCAAAAAGAGCTTTCACAAACTGTTAAACCTGCAATGTGAAAGTAAGGAAAACCACTACATAATATCCCTTTACCCCTTTCCCATTGAAGCCATGCAATTATACTTTTCATATTGGAAATACAATTTCTATGGGTTAATACTGCACCCTTTGGGGGTCCCGTAGTTCCACCAGTGTATTGAATCCATCCAATGTCATCAGGTTTTATATCAACATTCACAGGATCAGTAGAATATATTCCAAAGACATCTTTATGAAGATCAAGGACAATTTTGCCTTCTAAAGGAGTTACCTTTCCTTTGGGAACTTTCCCTAAAGCTTTACCCAAAACCTGTTTAATTTTAGGTAAAAAGCTTGCTACATTAGTAGTAATTACCAATTTTAATTGGGGCATTTTATTAGCAATTTTAATAATATGTCCTGCAAAGATAGCATCAAGAGTTATTAATGCAACTTGCTTTCCTCCCGATCCCAAATCATTAATTTGATATTGGATCTGAACTGCTGAAAGCAGCGGTGATACTCCAGAAATAATACAACCTGCTTTTAGTGTTCCAACTAAAGCAATTATATATTGAGGTGTATTAGGTAAATTTATACCCACAACGTCGCCTTTCTTAAAACCATTATCTATTAACATGTTAGCAAATTGATTGGAATATTCGTCTACTTCTCTAAAAGTCAATTCAACTCCTAGAAACTCTAAAGCCATTTTGTCTGGAAACTCTTCAAACGCTTCTCTTATCATTGCAGGATATGTTGTTTCAAATTCCTTAGGATTAATGTCATCCAATCCAGGATCCCAACTTTTTTTCCAGAATCTACTCGAATAAGGACTTTCCATTTTTATTTCCATTTTGATTTCACACCTTTAAAATATAAAATTTAAATGATCAAGAAGTGCTAAATATTATTATTGTTATCCTCAGTTAAAAACTTTTAATTTCGCTTTTTAAAAATTAAATAGAAATTTTTCATCAAAAATAATAATTTTTACTTTTAATGACCTCTCTGTCTCTATATCATTTTTTCTTTTAATAATAATCAAGTTTCTAGCAAATGTAATCCTTTCCATTGAAATCAGAACAAAAAAGGGGAATTTAGAAAATTGTCGGAGTAACCCAACTTTTTTTTGAAGAAAAAAATATTGCACCTGATGTCATTTCATTCATTTAATTCGGGGTTCAAATTTTACAGGAAAAATCGGGAAATTCCACTCGTTTCAAGTGGAGATTCAACGCTAGATGAATTATTGGGAGGAGAGGGGTTTCATAAAAATCTAGTTTATCTCCTTTACGGGGATAAAAAAGTGACTACTAACATTCTGCTAACAACAGCGGTCATATCACAGAAATCATATGCATACGGGGGTTTAGGAGGAGAAGAAGTAAAGGTAGCTTTTATTGATGGAAATAATCGCTTCAATCCTTATAATGTGAGTAAATTCGCGGTTTCCCAAAATTTATCGCCTCGTTTAGTTTTAGAAAATATCCTGATTGCTCGAGCCTTTACCTGGGATCAGATGATCGAGCTTTTAGAACACAGACTTTCTAAACTCGAACAAATTAAAGTTGTTTTAATCTCAGGGATTACTACATTGTTTCAAAGTTATGAAAAACAAACCTTTGAAGATTTGTTAAAAGCCATAAATGGTATCAAAAAGATACTTCAAAAAACTAAACCATTAATAATAATAACTGCTCCTTTAAACGAATGTAGTTCATTTCGCCCTAAAGGAGGGAAAATTTTATCCCATTTTGGAAATGTATTGGTACTTATAAATGATGAGGAACGATATGTAGAATATATTATTGTTCAGCATCCATTTTTACCAGAAAGACGCCTTTTGAAATGGAGACCTCGAAAACCTAAGAAGAGTCTTGCAAATGCTACAAGAACTAAAACTTTAGATTGTTGGTTCTCTTAAGATAAAATCCTCACTATTCCCCCAAACTTATTTATTCTTCTTCTTTTTATACATATTTGGGTCTTTTTCCCCAAGAGTTAAAGGATCACCGCCATAGCGAATTTTTCGCCCATTTTATCTTCGATTTTAAAACAATAAAAATTTAAGTGATTAATATCTCATTTTTCATAAAAAATTAATATTAGAGAGGAAATTTAATGACTCAACAAGATTATAGTAAAAAGTTTAGTTGTCCTCATTGTGGAACTATGGGCGCTATATTTCTTTTAAAAGTTACTGGATCTCAAATCCTAATAAAACAAAGATGTCCAACACATGGAGGAAGAAAATATGTAGTTCCTTTAATGAAAAAAGACGAGTTTATGCCGTATATTCGTGATGCAGTTTTTCGTTGTTATAAATGCGGACAAGAAGCTATAGTGGATTATGTGAAAGTAAAAGGGCCTTGGAGCTTAATCAGATGTTATTGTCCCACTCATAAAAATAAACTGCCCTTCTATAAAATTTGGAATTCTGTTTATAATGAAATTTCTAGTAAAGAACTTGAAGCACAACCTCCTACGGAACCACAACCAACAGAATCGGACCCTATCGTCGGTGAACAAAAGAAATATTGCCCACATTGTGGAACACCACTGAGGGGAATAGAAAAATTTTGTGGGGCATGCGGTGCAGAATTAGAATAAATTAGATATTTATTAAAAAACTATTTATCACTTTATTTCTAGAAGTTTTACAGCATTACCATATAACCATTTCTTCTTAACCTTTTCCTTTAAAGGTAATTTCATCACTTCATCAGCTAATTGTTTTATTGACATCCCCATAAAAAGCCAAGTGGAGCCAAAGAGAATTTTATCTTGGATTACTGAGTTTCCATAGTGAAGAAAAGATTCCCAACCTGTTCCTTTCATACCAATATATTTTGGAAGGTAAGAAGCAAAATCTATGTATATATTTGGATTTTTCCAAGCAACAGCAACCATTTCATTTATCCATGGCCAACCTCCATGCCCTGCAATCATTTTTAGTTCAGGAAAATCTTGAGTAACAATATCTAAGTAGATCGGTCTTTCAACTTCCATGGTATTAGTTGAATAATTTATAGATATGTGAAACCATATAGGAATGTTAAGTTCCACACAAGTAGAATATAATGGATACATTTTTTTATGATGTGGAGGTATTCCAAACATAAACGGACGAACCGCGATACCGCGAAGCCCTAATTCATAAGACCTATTAATTTCTCTTACAGCTTCCTTTTCCTTCAATGGATCAATACCAGCAAATCCAATGAATTTTTCTGGGAATCTTTTCACAATATCAGCGTAATAGTCATTCGGTAAGCCCTTTATGCCACTGGGAGTTTCTTCATCAAGGTTGAAAATTACTGCCTTCTCTACACCCATTTTATCAAGTTGTTGAATAAATTCTTCTATTGACATCGTCAATTTCCTAATTTTTGGCAAAAGAGGTTCAATTGCTTTTCTTAGTTCATCTGTGCTTAATTTAATCTTCATTTGATATAATTTTTCTGCTGTAATGCCCAATAATGGTGCGACTCTTTGACCAAATACGTCTCTTAAATATCGACTCATCTGGGGAGGCAAAGAAATCAATAAATCAATGAAAACTTCTTCTGTAGGCACATAACAAAGTGTATCAACTATTTTATATTCCATATCTTTTTTCATTCTTAATTAATTTTTAAAATGCAAATTAAGCCATCAAATTATTTATCACATAAAAATTCATAATCATCAAAAATTAAAAAATTGCCAAAGTATTTTTCTTTAAATTTTACAACCAATTATTTCTTCTGTTATTATTATGGGGAGAACCGTACCTTCATTCCGACCTGCACTTGAACACGAAATTGAGAGTTGGAAAGATTTCAAACGTGCTCTTCGGCCAGAAGAGCGAAGACTTTTTGACAAACTGATGAATTATGTGCGAATCCATGCTGATGCCGGCAGTTTAGCTGGGCGTCCTATCCTTTCAGAGATTTTCTTTATTTCCTTCGCCATAGAACAAGAAAAAAGGATTGAGCTTTTGGAGAGTAGAATAACAGAATTAGAGGAAAAAATAAGTAATAAGATTGAAAGTTGAATTCAAGAAAAAAATTTGATGGCTGGCTTTTAGATATTTCTACATTTAGAGATGGAGTAATCCTTTGGGTAAAACCTGCCAAAGAGCAAAAAGTTCTGAAAATCTATGAAATATTTCATCCAGAGTTCTTTGCAGTACCAAAGATAAGCGTAGGTAACGATCTTGAAAGGTTAAAACATATCCTTCAACAAAATCATAAAGTCAATAAAGTGAGAATTTGTGAGAAATATGTTCGCCTCGAGGACCATAAAAAGACAAAAATACTTGGAGTTTCAGCGATAAAGCCTTCAGTATTTAAGAAAGTAATTCAAGAAATTGATGAAATCGATCTATTTACTTTGTATAATACCGATCTTCCTATTGCTCAAATGTATTACTACGTTAATGATTTGTTCCCAATGTCTTTCTGTCAGTTTAGAGTGAGAGTTGAAAAGTATCGGAATAGAAAGGGCAGTATAACAAGGCTTGTCTCGCTAGAGTTGAAAGATGACAATGAAAAACTATTCTATGATTTACCTCCTCTAAAGGCTGTATGGATTGATGTCAAAGTAAAGCATCAAGGAATAAGGCCGTATTACAATGATCCGATTGAGCATATTGAGATTAGTATGGTTAAAAATGATGAGAACAATGTTCCTCGCGCAGATGGGTATAAAAAACGAACATATATTATAAGTCGAAGAGATGAAGCGGAAAATTTTGAACTATTAAGTAAAGCCATCGAAAAACTTGATCCCGATATAATTCTTACACAAAATGGGGATGAATTCATGTTTCCATATCTAGCAGCTCGAGCTTCAATACATGGTGTATCAAGGAAGCTTTATTTTTCTCGAGATCGAATACCATTGGAAAAATGCATTTTTAATCTCTCAGGAGGAGCAAATCATTATATGTCATACGGAACCATATTCCATCGTTCGAAAACGCAAGTGTATTTTGCTGGGAGGCTCCATTTAGATACAGCCTCATATGCAAGCCTTCATTTTACAGAAGGAAATATTCCGGGTGTTGTGGAAGTTGCCCGTATTTCTCGAGTATCATTACAAAGATTATCTCGAATAACAATTGGAGGCGCACTCCAGTCGATTCAATACTACAATGCTTATAAACTTGATCATTTGATTGCTCCATTCAAAAAAAGCCCTGAGGGATTTAATTCCGCAATGGACTTAATAAGAAGTGATCGTGGGGGTCACATCTTTGAACCGATAATTGGTGTTTTTGATAATCTCGTAGAGTTAGATTTCTCTTCAATGTATCCATCTATAATGGCCAATTATAATATTTCTTCTGAAACTCTCAATTGTAAATGCTGCAAAGATGATGGAACAGGGATAAAAGTACCAGGATTGGATTTTCATATCTGCTCAAAAAGAGAAGGAATTATCTCAAAATCAATAAAACTTCCTCTAACAAAAAGGTTGCAATATAAGGAATATGTTCGAAAAACAGGAAATCTTCGCTATAAATTTACCGACATTGCCTTAAAATGGGTGCTCGTTGTAAGTTTTGGATATTTAGGATTTAAAAATGCCCGCTTCGGTAAGATTGAAGCCCATCAAACCGTATGTGCATTTGCACGCGAATTTCTTATGCGTGCAGCTGAAATTGCTGAGGAATACGGTTGCAAAATCATTCATGGTATTGTTGATTCCATATGGCTTCAAGATACAAAGGGAAAATCACCAGAGGAATTTGAGGATATTACTAAAAAAATTGCAGATAGAATATCGGAACATACGAGCATTCCAATGAGCTGGGAAGGTAGATATAATATAATTGTATTTCTTCCCTCTAGAGCCGAACCAGATATTCCTGCTCTTAGTCATTATTGGGGCATAAAAAGTGCTGGAGAGATTAAAGTTAGGGGTATTGAAGTTCGGCGCAGAGATATGCCCACTATTGTGAAAGATGCCCAATATGCCTTTATTGATGTATTCAAAGGTGCTCATACCGTTGATGAATTTATAAAAAGGATTCCAAGGGCAAAAAGAAAACTCTATGAATATACTGACAGAGTCTATTCCGGGAAAATTTCTCGACAAGAGCTTACAATCAAACAAAGAATCTCTCGTAAGCCATCAACATATAAAGTAAACTCCTATCAAGCTGTAGCTGCCAGACAATTAGAAGATTCTGGTATTATCGCGACCCCTGGAAAAAATGTACGATATATTATTCTTAATGCAGAGGTCGATCCTGATTTCCCTGAACGGAAGGTTATTCTCTCTGATCTCTATGATGAAAAGATACACCAATACGATCAAAAGAAATACGTTGAATTATTAAAGAGAGCTTTTGAAAATATGTTTCCCTTCAAATTTCCTGAACTTGAGGAATTGTTAAAGCGAGATTATAAGAAAAAATCTAATCAAAAAAATTTATCTTGTTTTATTGAAAATTAAAAATCTAAAGATAAATTTAGTTGATGTCTTTTTTGACAATATAATCCGGGTTAAGAAAGTGAAGTTGAATTCCGACTAAAAAAAAATATAGTCTAGATCTAGCGACATTTTTCTTTAATAACCAGTTAATAGGTTTATTTAAATATTAATTTATCACAATTATAATTGTTCACATCTTTGATGTGAACGTCGAGAAGAGGTAATGTAACCTCAATGCATTGGTCCACAGATAATCAATAGCGATATGAAAGGTGATTGTGCGTTATAAACACGATCAGAATTAAAAATATCAGCCTTTTGGTTCGTATTTGATATTAATCTGGCCTATTCTAACGAATTGGTGAAGTTATCAAACGATAATATCGTTCATAGGAGTAAGCGATTATTCTTACGGATGATGATTCTTTCCATACCGTATTTTGATTTGAAGTATTAATAATATATTGAGCTTTCCCATCCTAGGAACGGAAGACATTACCACACAATAACAATCTTTTGGTTGTCGCGAAGACCTTTTGGTTGTCATTGTAGCTTCTCGAACCTTTTCTCTTTTAAAAATTTTAAAACCTAAATTTATTTTATATAAAAAATCAAGATTTAACCAAATAATATGGGTTTAGAAGTACAAATTTGAAGGTTCGAGGATATTCGGATAAAAAGGACGTAGAAAATTCCGTGCACTAAAACAGAGATGACATTTGTCTGCATACCCATTTAGTGGCTCATATCCTTTTTCAATCGCAATATCAAGAAGATTTTTAGGTCCTCCCTTCGCTACTAACTTACCTATTATCGGATGTTTTCTATAATTAAAATCACTAATTATTTCGGATAAAGAATTTTTCTTGGCATTCCCAATACAAATTCCAGTACATAATTGATGAAAAACCCATCCATTGGGATCAATCATAAACATCGGAACCTTAAAAATAAGACATCTATCGGAAGGTATTGTCATCATTGGGAAATATTCTCTAAGTTGGTTTGCAGCTCGACCTCTTACTTGTAACTCACTATTTATTACTTCACAAAACTCAAACTTTTTTGAAAGGATATCAGTAATGTTTTTGGTTTGTTCATTAAATTGATTATTTTCATTTTCAGGTCCTAGATTTTGGGATACCAAACCTATCCATTCAATTCCAACTTCATGAGCAGCTTTTATTGCTCGTCTCACTACATCGAGTGGAATAAATTCTTGATGAAATGCGTCAACACTAAAACCAATTCGATTCAACCCCGCTTCTTTTAATTTTAGAGCATATTTCATTGCGGTTAAATCATTTTTTCCCCAAAATCCATTAGTGGGTAATCCAATCTTTGGAATATTAAATCTTTTCACTTCTTCAATGAGGCTAACTAGTAAATTAAAGTTAAGTAGTGGTTCTCCTCCAAAAAAACCGACTTCTTCAACTACATA
>JAEOSD010000126.1 GCA_016840545.1 Promethearchaeota archaeon | reverse complement strand
ATCCAATGTTTATTATATATATTATTATATATATATTGTTATCCTCAATAAGGATTATATTGTTCTCCTTAATATGTCCTTAAAACTAAAAAATTAAGAAAAAAAAAAGTAGCTTTTTTTGTTTAAAACAAAAAAATATTACATAATCATATTAATTGGAAAAAAGATCGCAATAGATAAAATTGCTGCTGCTGGAAAAGTTATTAACCAAATTAAAATTATTTTCCATAAACCCTTACTTGTTGGTGCTCTTCTAGCCTTAGCTAATCCTACTAATGAGGCAACCAACATATGTGAACCGGATAATGGGATTCCTAATATGGTTCCGAAGAACAATATAACTGCGGTAGGAATTTCACTTGCAAAAGCAGTACTCGGATGTAGTTCTGTAATTGTTCCAACATTTTTTATTACTCCTCTTCCTAAAATCACTACTCCACTTGCCAAGCTAAGCCCAGTAATTATTAATAGGAGTGTAATATCAATTCCAGCTCCAGCGCCTACCACAATGCCAACTGCATTTGAACAGTCATTCCCTGCTCTTGAAAAAGCAGCCCAACAGATAACCCCCAGTAGAATGTAAGAGAAGTATTTTTCTGTTTTTTCAAAACTTCTAAAACCAGAGAGTCGATTAATTATAACCTTGTGAATTGCTTTATACGCGAAATACGTAGCTATATAGCCAATAACTGGCGATAGTATCCACCAAAGCCCCATTTCAAAAATAGTAAGCCAATTTATCCCTAATCCTCCACCTAATAAAAGACCCACTCCGATAATTGAACCAACTGTTGCATGCGTAGTAGAAATTGGCAAACCTAATGCGGAAGAAACTATTAACCAAATGGCTGTAGCAATTAGTATTGTTAAAACAATTGAAGTTGTAACCTCAACAGATAATAGATTTTTTCCTATAGTTTCACTTACGCCCTCTCCTAATATTAATGCACCTAAGATAGCAAAAATAGTGGCAAGTATTAATAGTTCTTTCATCCTTAATGTCTTGGATCCATATAAAGTCGCCATTGTTTCATCGTTTGCTCCTATTCCAAAACTAATAATGATTGAAATAACCAAAAAAATAGTAATGATATATATTAGTTCCATATCTCTTCTACCGTCTATTATTTATCTCGTTGGATATTTTATTATTAAACCTCTTAAATAATCTGAAGTTTCTTCAGCCCAAGAAGCAATTTCATAAATATATGTAACTAGTTTAGAAGTTAGGTAAATCTTAGTAGGGTCATCTTTTTTCTTAAAAAGAATGTCTAATAATTCAAATTTAGCTTTACGAGCATCTCTTCTAATTGATTCTATATCAAATGTTACTTTATAGGCTCCATCAAAATCCGTCTCTATTAATGTAACACAATTTATCAATTCTTTAACCGTATTATAACAAGAATCACATAATGCTTTATAACTTTCTTTAATATCATCATAAAGCTTGAATGGATAAACTTGGAGAAAACGAGCAAAAAATTCTCCTTTATCATTAACTTGATCAACCATCATAAGAATTTTATATCTATCTTCTACTAAGAACGGAAGTGCTCTTTTATCCTTAAATAGGACTTGAACATATCTCTCTTTAATACGGTCACATCTTTTTTCTGATTGGATTACATTCTCAAGGTCATTCTTATTTAATTTATCATTAATAAATTGACTAATTGCATTATGGAGAGTTTCAATACCCGCTATTGTTTCTGTTAAAAATTCTTTATTAATTTCCATCAATAGATTTTTCTTTTCTTTCAATATTTTCATTTTAAACACAAACCTATATTTTTAGACTTTATCAAATGAATTAAAAAGATGATTTATTATTCTATTTATTTTTTATTCTTTAAAAGGCTTATATCTTTTAAACACTTTATAGTTTTTAACAATAAAAGTAAGGCTTTTTATAAAATCATCATTCATTTGAATTAATTCATTTCGAAGTAAGAAATATGATCTTTTGCCAGCTATTAAAATTAATTTGAAAGATATTATTTTTGATCCTAAAGTCCAGATTTACTGTAATAATCCAGAATTCAGATGTCCAAATTATAACCATTCATGGGCATGTCCTCCTGAGGCACCCTATATGGAAAAAGAAATCTCTCAATTCGATAGATTCTTCTTGATATATTATAAATTCAATCTTAAAACCTATATACAGGAGAATAAATTAAAAAATCCACAAAAAAGCGAAGATTCTATAAGGAAATCATTCTACCGTAAGGAAATAATTCGAGATAATTTAGAAACAGAGATATGGAATTTTTTAGATACTTATGAAATTTTTTACGAAGATAAATTAATTTTATGGGATGGTTATTGTAGAGTTTGTTATGGTGTAAATAAAAAATGCACTTATGATCAAAATAAACCTTGCCGTTACCCAAATAAGTTAAGGTATTCAATGGAAGCCGTTGGAATAGACGTTGATAAAACAGTAAAAAATATTAATATTCCAATAGAATGGCCTCCTATTAATTATGCATACAGATTTGGTTTAATTTGTTTCAAATAAAAGGTGAGTCTATTTATTTCAAAAGAAAATAAGCACTTATATATCAGATTAGTAGAAGAGGATGATCGAAAATGGATTTCCCAACTTATTAAGGAAGAATGGTCATCAAATAGAATAGTTACCCGTGGAAGATCTCATGATATAGAAAACCTTCCTGGGTTTATTGCGGTTTATAAGAGTGAAAAAGCGGGGCTTTTAACATACATTATTGAAAATGAAGAATGTGAAATTATAACATTGAATAGTTTAATTGTAAATATTGGGATAGGAACATCTTTATTACGATCATTAGAGTCATTTCTACTATCAAAAAAGGTTAAACGAATATGGGTAATTACCACTAATGATAATCTCGATGCCCTACGTTTTTATCAGAAGAAGGGCTTCCGAATCAAAGTGATATATATCGATGCCATTAAGGATTCAAGAAAATTAAAACCTGAAATCCCAATATTAGGTTTTTATGATATTGAAATTAGAGATGAGATTGAATTAGAAAAAAAATTAAAGAATTAATCTTTAATGGATTTAAAATATTTCTTTTTCTAAAACGATAGTATCATTTCTATTTGGTCCAATAGAAATCATTGCTATGTCTGTTCTTAATTCTTCTTTAATGGCTTGAATATAAATTTTCATTGTCTCAGGTAGTGCATCATACCCTTTTTTTGCTATCTCTGACCATTCTTCAGAGGGAAGTTCATTCCATCCATTGAATTCTTTATATATCGGTTTACATTTTTCAATAATCTCATGTTGAATTGGCCAGCTCTCAATAATTTCTCCATTTATTTCGTAAGTAGTACAGATTTTTATCGGATTAATACCTTGTAAAGCATCTAATAATGTTATTATAATCCTATCAATTCCATTTATCATTAAGCTATATTTAATGTTAAATAGGTCAAGCCATCCTACTCTTCTTGGCCTTCCTGTAACAGTTCCATATTCATGCCCTTGTTCTCTAATTTTATCTGCAACTTCATTAGATAATTCAGTTGGAATACTACCTTCTCCTACTCTGGATGTATATGCCTTTATAATACCATATAATTTCCCAATCTTTTTAGGTGGAATTCCCGTCCCAGCACATATTCCTAAGGCATTCGAATTTGATGAGGTTCCAAAAGGATACATTCCATGGTCTATGCCTAATAAACTGCCTTGAGCACCTTCAAAAACAACTTTCTTACCCGCATCTATTGCTTTATTCAAATAAAATGCTGTATCAATTACATAAGATTTTAATTTTTCACCATAATTTTTATATTCTTCATAAACAGAATTAAAATCCATATTCCAGCCTGGCTCATACACGTTAATCAATGCCTTTTTAATTTTAAATAATCTCTCTAGTTTTACTTTTAGAATTTCAGGGTAAATTAAATCAAAAATCCTTATACCCCATCGAGCTGCTTTATCAGAGTATGTAGGGCCAATTCCTCTTTTTGTAGTTCCAGCACTATATTCCCCCTTAGTTTCTTCTTCTAAGTCATCTAATATTCGATGAAATGGGAAAATAACATGAGCAGTTGAGCTTAACTTAAGGTTAACTTTTTTATTTAATTTTTTTAAATTTTCGATTTCTTCAAGAAGAACCTTCGGATCAACGACACATCCATTTCCAATTATTACTTCTTTTTCTAATGGAGCACCAGAGGGTATTAATTTGAATTTATATCTAATTCCATTGGCATTAATAGTATGCCCTGCATTATTTCCGCCATTAAATCTTACTACAATATCAGAATTTTGGGCTAAGAAGTCAACAAATTTTCCTTTTCCTTCATATAGGGTTACGTGCTCTTTGCATCGTTAATCTCCCCAACTTAGCCCAATTACAGCAAGGGTGTTTACTTTATTACTCATATCTCAATTTTAGATTTGTTTAAATTAAATTTAATATCAATTGTGTATTCCAAAATGGATTATTCATTAAGATTTAAAAAGTTTTTAGTCCTTAGGCTAGCAATACAATAATTTTTAAATAATAATTTACTTGAAATTTATAGAAAAAATGCTTGAAAGAACTATTCTTTTTGATCTATTTCATAATGAAATGTTAGATATTGATGAAAATGACTTTTCTGAGTTTTTAAATCTTCTCAAACGCTTTAATTTGAAGATAAAAAAAAATGAGAATAAAAATCTAACAAGTAAATTACTAGAAAACATTGACATCTTAGTTATTGGTAATCCAATTGATGATTATTTTTCGAATATAGAAATAAAAGACATATGTAATTACGTTAGGATTGGAGGTAGCTTATTATTGATTAGTGAATATGGTGCTGATTATCTTCAAAAAACAAATTTGAATGATCTCTCTGGAACAAACTTTGGGATTTTTTTTGAAAAAAATCTTGTTAAAGAATTAAATTCCATTGATCTAAATAGCTCGAGTATTACTCATATACAAAGTTTCCAAGAAAATGAAGTTTCGAATAATTTAAGAGAAATAGTTATTGGAGGTGCTTGCTCTTTATTTTTAAATAAGAATAGTAGACCATTAATACTATCAAATGAAGAAAATGTATGGTCAGAGATATTTAAAAGTTCAAAGGAGCAATGGGTTAAAGATAAAGAACAGCAACAAATTCTAGCAGCATATACAGAATTTGGTCAAGGAAAAATTATCGCTATCGGTGATATTGACATATTTACTAATGATCTTAACATTGGAATAAATGCACTGGATAATCACCTTTTCCTACAAAACTGTTTAGATTGGTTATTGAAACCCGTTGAAGAATCTAATGTCTTCTCATATGCATTGAATCAACTAGGAATTATTCAAAACGAAGTAAAGGAATTAAATAATACGATTAACAACATGATAGAAACTATGACAATTCTCGAAAAGAGGATAACTATTCTAGAAGAAGCTCCTAATAAGAATAAGAATGAGCAAATAAAGAAATAAAGTTTTCTTTTTCTTTGCTTTAATTTGATATAAAATCAAGGCAAATTGGGATATAATTTAAATTTTCTTTAATTATACTACTTCAACTATTTCTAATTTAAGATTAAAGTATGGATGGATTTAATTATGAATGAGAAATCTTACGATGAAATTTTCTCTCTTTTCGAAGAAATAACAAATGGATTCAAGCGAAAAAATCAATACTTTGATATCCTTTATGACTCTATTTCATCCGTTAAAATTCTAAAATCTCCTTCTGCAGAGGATATTTCTATAAATAAGAAAACCTCTGGTGTTGTCGCCAGAACTTTTTTAGGAGCATGGAAAGAAATAGCATCTGATAATCTTTCTGATATCAAAAAAATCCATGAATTGATACCTAAAGTTTCAAATATGGGGAATAAAATTGCAGAATTTGAGGGCTGGACATTAAATGAAGAAATAATACCTAAAAAAGACTCTTCAAAAATACCAATTGGCAAAAAATTAGAGAAGATCAGAGAGATATATGATTATGTACAAAATTTTGACAATAGAATTATTAGAACAGAAGTTAGATATATGGAGTTTCTAATAGAACGTATTTTTTCTAATAATGAGGGAAGTCTCCTAAGGCAATTAATTCCCAGAATAAAACTTTATATTATTCCTATTGCAAGAGAAGGTGCTGTGGTAGACTATGATTATTATGCTAAGAATGGTGAAATTGGATTTGAAATTTTTGATGAAATTACTACTGAAAAACTAGATACGATTGCACAAAATTCATTAGATATGTTAAAAGCAATAACTCCACCTTCAGGTAGATCAACAGTTATTTTAGATCCAAGTTTAACAGGTATTATTGCCCATGAGAGTTTTGGACACGGACTTGAAGCTGATCAAGTATTAAGGGAGAGAAGTTATTTAAAACAATATCTTCATAAAAAGGTAGCTTCAGATATTTGTAAAATTTATGATACACCTTCCTTAAGTGGGCCTATTGGCTCATATTTTTTTGACGATGAGGGTATTCGAGCAGGAAAAAATGTTTTGGTAGAAAATGGTATCCTAAAAAATTTTATTTATGATAGAAGAACTGCCTCAGAACTTAATACTATCCCCCAAGGAAATGGACGCAGAGAAAGTTTTGCTCATCCGATAAATGTACGTATGTCAAACACATATTTTGAACCAGGAGATCATGAGCTTAATGAGATGATATCAGAAACACATAATGGTGTAATTTTAACCCATGCAAATTTTGGTATGGAAGATCCTATAGGTGGTGGAATGCAAGTAACTTCTAAAAAAGGCTATTTGATAGAAAATGGAGAAAAAACTAAAATATTGAGATCGGTTGCTTTAAGTGGTTCTGTTTTAGAGTTGTTACAAAATATTGATGCGATAAGTAAAGATACTTTAAAATTAGACGGTGGTACCTGTGGAAAAGGTAGCGAGGATTTTATTCCAGTAAGTTCTGGTGGAAGTTATATGAGAGTAAATAATGCAATAATTAGTCAAGGGTGAATGAAGAAATGTCCAAAATGAAATTAGATATTATAGAAAAAAGATTAAAAGCAAAAAAGATCTCCCAATACGAAATTTTCTTAATAGAAAGGAATATTTTTGAAAACATTTTCCTAAAAAACAAACCTGAAAATGAAAGAGAAATCGAAAATACAGAATATTTTCTAAGAATATTAAATCAAAGCGAAAATAAAACAGGGATCGGTATAATCAAAGGGAATTCTATGAATCTTCAAGATATTGATGATACTATAGAGACTTGTTTAAGAGTATCAAAAACTAATGCAATTTCCAAATACTCTTTCCCTGAAAAAAAATCACTTCCAGAAATTTCAATGGTTGATAAAAAAGTATTAAATGATCCTGTAGGAATTAAAAACGATTTATATGAGGAATTAATACAAGTAGTAAATAAACAAAAAGATGTTATTCCTACTTTTGGGCGATTCAGAATTCATGTTCATCATTCATTTCTAAGAAACAGTAATCAACTTAATCTTGAGGCATCAAAAACTTTTTTCTTTAGTGAATTATCTTTAAAAGCTGAAAAAGACAATAAATTAGCTGAATACTGGACTGTTAATTATTTTAAAGAGAGGGAACATTTAAATTTTGAACATAGAATCAAAAAATGGGCAGATCTTGCCATCGATAATTTGAAGGCAGAATTACCAAAACCCAATCCTAAAACAATTGTAATATTTCCTCCTTCTGTATTAAAAATTGCGATAAATTCGGTAATAGGTTTTCATACGTTAGGGATGACTCATTTTGAAAAGATATCTGCATTTAGTTTAGAAGAAAAAATTGCTTCTGATAATTTTTCATTGAAAGATAATGGATTACTAGAAGGTGGATTAAATACCAGCCCTTGGGATGGAGAAGGTAATCCTCATCAAAAAACTGAGCTGATTAATCAAGGAGTTTTTAAAAATCGATTATATGATCAAAAATATGCGCTATTAGAAAATGCAGTATCAACTGGCAATGGTATCAGAGATGATGATGGCTCAGTTATTAATGGAATAAGCAATTTTACCATCCTTCCTGGTGAAATATCCTTGGATGAGATGATTTCGAATATCAATGAGGGGTACTATATTGATAAGTTTTCATGGCTAAACCCAGATCCCATATCAGGGTTTTTTGGGGCAGAAATAAGAAATGGATATTACATACAGAATGGTGAATTTAAGAATCCTATAAAACAAGGAAACGTTAGTGGAAATGTTCTACAAATGATAAATAATTGTTTATATATCTCTAAAGAACGTGAATTTGCAGAAAATTCGCTTTTTCCATATATTGCGTTTACAAACTTACATATATCGTCTTAAAAGTATTAAAAATTAATTTATTTCTTATCTTGTATCTTCAATCTTAACTTGTATTAAGTTATAATTTCTAGTTCCTAAACCAATTTCTTCAGCGACCCTTAGTTGGGTTTCCCAATTATTTAATCTTTTTCCATTTAAATTAAAATCTAGCTCTCCAGATTGAGGATCAAATCTTGGGATATAAGAAAACCAATCATTACTATTATTATTTAAACTTTTAATATCACTGAGCACTGAATTTGGATTAAAACTAGATTTATGTGCTAAATCAATACATGCTTGATCAATTGCTACAGGATCATGAGAAGAGAGTACTCCTATGTCTGGAATGAATGGAACATCAGAAGATCCGCAATCACATTGCCAAGTAATATCAATA
>JAEOSD010000125.1 GCA_016840545.1 Promethearchaeota archaeon | reverse complement strand
CTTGTAAGAAATCTAAAAGGAAATTATAATTATGCCCAGGAAATGTTTATTCTATGCTGTCTATATGGTTCCATAATAAAACAGATACCAGTTGAATGTTATAAGAGGAATTCTGGTAAATCTAGACTAATTAAGAATCCTATAATTTACTTATTTAAGATTTTTTGGGTGATTTTTAAGACATATTTAAAAATCAAAATTAAATTATTATAAGAAGACTTTCCTAGTACTACTCTTTATCAATTTGTTCGATCCCTAGCTGTGTAATCATCATTCTTTTAAGTTCTTCCTTATTTTTAGGCAGACCAAACATATCAGCATATTTATCAGTCGTTGTTAATTCATGAGTTCTTCCTTTTTTCACAGCAGATATGAGGTCGTTATCTAAAAGATATTTAATATGCTCATAAGCACCACTTCCCCTTACTTTTACGACAGTTGATTTTAAAATTGGTTGTTTTAATGCAATTACGGTTAAGGTTCTTAAATTAGCTTCTGAAATACCACCTCCTTTTGCAAATTTTGAAACTCGCTCTGTGTATTCTGGTCTTAATTGCATTTGAAACCTTTCGCCAACCTGGGCAATTATAAGAGCACTTGAGCGTTCTAAATAGTCAAATGCTAGTTGGCTGACCAATTTCTCGACTTCTTTTTTTGGTAGCTCTAATTTAGTAGATAATTCTTCAATATCTAATGGTCTTCCTGAAGCATAAAGTGCTCCTTCAATTAAATTTCTATTTAGTTCTGTTAATTCAATTTGTATAGCAAATTCTGATTCTTGAAGGCTGTTTTCTTGTTCTAATCCAGATCCAACTCCTATTCCGTTTAATTTTTCATTTGTTAAAGATATTGTTTGGTCTTCTTCATTATCTTCATCATTTATCTCTGATGCATCGTTAGATTTTTCTTCCTCATTATTTATTTGATTATTACCCAAAAATTTATCATTATTATTATTATCTTTCATAAAATTTCTCCTAATAACGTAAATTATTATTTCTTTAGGTTAATCACAAAATCCTTAAAATCTTCATCTTGAGATAAAGTTAGTCTATTATTATTAGATAAAAACATTAATGCTAAGAACATTCTTACAAACGCAAACTTTTTATCTATATCATTTTCTTCTTCATTTTTAATTATTTCAGTTATATCGAAAAAACTCGTTTCTTTATTATCAAATTCTGTTTTTGCCTTTATTCTATTATACCAAGAATCGTGTAATTCTTCTATACTTTGTTCTCTACCACTAATATGTTTTAATAACTCTTTTGGTAATCTAGCGTTTGATTTCATATGTATTCTTTGTTCCTTTAATTCATCTCTACGTAATCGTCGCCTTCTTAGCTTTTCTTTATTTTGCATTGTTTCTATAATTGCTGATCGCATTGCTTCAAACAATTCTTCCTTAGTAGATACTAGTAATTTTGGTTGAATGGGTTGAGGTAAGGTTTTAGGAATTGATCTCCCATGTCTTTGTCTGAATTTTTCAAGTTCTTCTTTTTTTTGAATTATTTCTTCTTCCTTTATAATACTCGATATTTTATAATGATGTAAATAAGCAGAATTTTTAAGGGCAATTCCAGAAATTTTATAATTGATCAATTCTTCGTGAAGCATATTGCTAAAGAATTTATCAACTAGGGAAGCTAAATCATAAAAAGCTATATCTGAATCTTTTGCTAATTCAAAATCTAGTAAGCTAGAAAAAGGAGGTTTTTGCCAAAATTTTAACTCCAGTCTTTCTTTTTGTAATAGAGCAGGGTCTTCTTCTTCGCCCGCTATTAATTCTTCTTCTAATACCTCATCTAACTCATCTTCCTTGGTTCTATCTATAAATTCAGGATGGGATACTACATCATTCAGTAATTTTATTATATCATTCTTTTTAGATTTAGAGGGTATAGTTATATTATTCTGTGTAGCAAAATCTCTTAACTCTTTTACAGTCCAATCTTTAAAATTATATCCATCCTTTATGCTATTATCTTTCGAAATTTCTAGCACCACATATTTTTGATAAATCTAATTTTCTTCTATATTTGTAGGAACTTCTGAAAGATCAAGAAGTCGTTTTGCTTCTTCCTCTAAGTCAACACTAAATACGTCCGTAATACCCGATTGTTGCATAGATACCCCATATATTCTGTCCGCATTTACAATGTTCTCTTCTCTATGGCTTATAACTAGAAATTGGGCTTGCGTGGAAAACTCCTTTAGGATCATGGAGACTCTGTGGACATTTGGACCATCAAGGGCGGCATCGATCTCATCAAGAATATAAAAGGGAGCAGGATAAAATTCTTGTATCGCGAAGATAAACGAGAGGGCCACGAGTGTTTTTTCTCCACCGCTTAGAATTTCCAAGCTTGATATTTTTTTTCCGCGCGGTCGAGCTTCGATGCTTACACCTCCTTCAAATGGCTTATCTGGTCTATCTAATATCATTTTAGCTGAACCTCCAGGACTTAATTTCTGAAAAATTCTACTAAATTCTCTGTTAATTTCATGATACGCTTTCATAAAAGTCCTAGTTTTTTCTAATTCAATTTTTTCAATGGCATCTAAGATTGCTTTTCTTTCTCTTTGAATTGTCTGTCTACGCATATCTATCTCATCGAATCTTTCTTTAACTGTATCATATTGTTCAATAGCTTTTAAGTTAACTGGTTCAAGAGCCTTTTTCTTACCATTAGCTTCGTTAATATCTGTTTGTAGACCGGTTTCCGATAAATCAGCGGTTACTTGTGGCAAGGAACCATAATCCTTTGATCTATGGTATAGCGTTTCAATTTGATCTGTTGTCATGATTTTTTGGGATTCATAATTATTTAATTTGGAATTTTCCATTGAAAGATCAGATTTTAAGTCATTTACGATTTTTTGATAGGATTTTTGTTTTTTCCAAGATTCGTCCTTTTGTTTAATATAATCATCAATTTCTTCTTGCTTTAAACGTTTCTTTTCATTTTCACTAGTTAAATTATCTTTTACTGTTTCAATATCTCCTACTAAAGATTTGATTTCTTTTTCAGTGTTTTTTATCTCTTCGTTTAGTGAGATTATTTTTTGTTCGCGTTCTTTATTTTTATTTAATTCATTAAGTTTTTTCTGAGATTTTTGTAGATCCTTATTAAATTTATTCAATTTACTTTGAGTCTTTTTTTGGGCTTCAAGCTCCTTGTTTTTCTCTTCGCGAATATGATCAATTTCTTTTTGAACTTCATCTACTTTTTTTTGAATATTATCTACTTGGGAATTGAATTCTTCAATATCTTTTTTACATACATCAATATTTTTATTGGCTTCGATATTTTCTTTTGTTAATTCTTCGATGGAGTTTATCATCATCATAATATTTTCTAGAGCTCTCAGTTGATCCAGTTTTTCCTCTAATTTCTGGTTATAATCTTCAGTTTCCTTTCTTATTTTCTCAATATTTACCCAATAATTCTCTTTTTCAGTTATTAAGTTTTCAATATTTTTATCCAAATTAGATTGCTCCAAGTTTAAATTTTTAATATTTTCTTCATTTATATTTATTATTTCTTTCTTTTCCTCTATGGATTTGTTCAATTCTTTAACGTTATTTTCAATTTCTAAAATATTCTCAAATAAATTCTGAATCCCTCGAAGATCTTGTAATTTTGTTTGTAAATCTTCTAATTCTTTCTGTTTTTCATCAATTTGAAATTGAATTGCTGAAGAATTATCCCAGTATTCATTTTTAAGATTTTTTAATTTTTCTATCTCAGCTTTGTAATCTTCTTTTTGCTTTTCATCAATCGAAGTAGTCCTTTTTCGAATTTCGTCATCAGATAGTAAATTTAGTTGATTTATTTCTGCTATTCTTTTATTAATTTCTTCAAGTCTTTGATTAAAAAGCACTAAATTATCTGAATCATTTTTCTTTTGTGTATTAAATTCAGTTAATTTCATATCAACTTTATTTAAATCTTCATTTTGTGAGCTGATATTTTCGGAAATTTCCTCCAATTGTCTATATAATTCTTGACTCTTAGACATAGTTAATTTTCTTAAGGAGAGATATACGTTTTCTAAGATTTCCATTAGATCTTGCACAAAACTATCAAAAGTGGATGTAGATTGTTGAATTTCAACATCTGCTGATTCTTTTACTCTACTTATCAACTGATCTAATGTTAAATCAACATTTTCGGTAAATAGTGTTAAAGTTTGTAAAATTGAACCGAGCATTTGGGACATTTCTGATTTTTCTTCTTCATCATCGGTGACCCCTTCAACAGTTTTCATTATATCTACAACATCCAATACAAATTTCTTGAAATCTTCCGCTGAAGTTTCAATAGCCTCAGCATTTGACTGCTGAATATTGCTTTTTATAGATTCGACAGATATATTAATATTTTGAGTCAACATATTTAAAATCTGGAGGATTCCTGTAATATCTTCAGTATTTCTTTCATATTCTTTTTCTGAGTTTTCAATTTTTAATAATAAATTTTCTTTTTCAGCTACTAAGTCATCTAAACGTTTAGTGATATTTTGCTTTCGAGTTTCAAGATTTTTTCTCTCGCTTTCAATTTGAGAAAGAGTTTTATTTAAACCACTAACTTTTAAATCCAAATCTCGTTTCTCGCGCTCTAGGTTTGTTAATTCTCTTTTAGATAGTTTTAATTTAGTATTTATATTATCTATTTTTGCTCTATTATCAAATATTTCAGATTGGATTGAATCTTGCTTTAATATTAATAGTTCTAATTCTTGTTCATTTTTTCTATATGTAGAATCTTCAATTTTTGCTTTTTCCTTAAGATTGTCCAAATTTTTGATAAGAATTTCTCTATTATCCATTAAGTCTTTTAAAATTGATTCGGTTTCTTTTCCCTTGCTTAATTCTTTAATTTTATTTTCAATGGATAATTTTCTGCTGTTTAATTTTTGGATTCTATCTTTATTCATATTAATTTCAGTATTTATCGAAGATAAGCTAGATTGTAATTCTGCGGATTTTGAATTCAGCTGGTATTTTTGTTCTTGTAATTCTTTAATTTTCATTTCTAATTCTTTTTGTTTTTGATTTTCTTTTGTGATATTTCCTTTCAATTCATTAATCTTTTTCCTTAATTCTGCTTCTTCTTTTCTTACTACATCAATTGCCTCATCGATACTTTCTGCTTCTCCCTTTAATTTATTTAGATCAATTTCCAATTTTTGTTTCTTTTCTTCATTTTTTATGATATTTTCTTTAAAAATTTTAATTTGAGCTTTATTGGAAGAAATATTTTGTTTTAAGTTTGAAATATCGGTTTTATGAGACGATTTCACATCTTCACTTTCGCTTATTTTTAAATCGAGTTCTGTTTGACTTTGTTGTTTTAGTTCAATATCTTTTTTTGCATCTTCAATTTGATTTTCTAATTCAAGGATTTGATGATTTTCATTTTCAATTAACGAGTCGAACGTCAGACCCTCTTCAAGCTTCATTTGTAAATTTTCTAAACTTTTTATTTCTTGAGATAACTTCTCAATTGATTTATGAGCTAATTCCAATGTAGTTTGATTAGAGGATAACTGAGTTTTCAATTGGGTTATATTTTCATTTATTATCTCTCGATCTTTTTCTTTTTCTGTAATTGTCTTCTGTATATTATCCATTACTAAAGATTCTTGCTTTAGAACCTCTTCTTGTCTTGTCACTTTTTCTTGTAATTCCTCAATATGTTTATTTGATTCTTCAACTTTTTTTTCTAATTCCTCTTCTTGATCTCTTAATTTTGAAATTCTTAACGCGATTAATTGTGCATTATAAAATTTAATTTTTTCATCCAATTCTTTCCAAGCTAAAGCATCGCTTTTCTCTTTTTCTACTTTTTTAAGTTGTGAAGATACTTCTTTAAAAATTGCTTCAAATTGCCCTAAATCTCTCTCTGCTTTCTCTAATTCTTTTAAAGTAGAATCCTTCATTTCATCGTATTTCTGTAATCCAATCAATTCCTCAATAAAAATTCTACGTCCTTCGGTATTCATGTGAGTCAATTCTACTATTTTACCTTGTAAAACAAACTGATTAGATCCATCTGGATCTACATTTGCAGTCGCCAGAGCATTAAGAATTTGTTGTCGTGTAACTTTTTTCCCGTTCATTTTGTATCCTCCTCCACCACCCCGTTTAATAGTCCGAGTTATTTGAAATTCATCTCCTCCTCCTGGAAAAATATTCTCTGAATTATCAAAAAACATAGTAACTGCTGCTCTTTGTGATGGATTTTTGCCTCTAGAACCTGCAAAAATAAGATCCTCTAGGCTTTTTGCTCTCATTGTTTTTTTACTTAATCTTCCTAATGCAAAACATAAAGCATCAATAATATTTGATTTTCCTGCACCGTTAGGTCCTACTATGCAAGTAAATCCACTTGAAAGGCGAATAGTCACTGTTCTATCTCCAAATGATTTAAATCCAGTCATGGAAATTTTTTTGATATAAGTCAAAACATTAACTCCATTTCATTAGTTATTTAAAATAAAGAATAAACATATCTATATATATACTCTTCATTCAAATAGAAAAGATTTTGCATTTTACTTAAAATTAGTCATAATTAGAATTATCCAAATTAAACATTTGGATATATCCACAAAGATAAAAATTTTTTTAGCCATTAAAATTTGCTAAATATTGCATCTACAATAGCTTTAAGTTGTTTTGGATTTATCGCCATAAAATAGAATTTATTATTTAATAAATTTTTTTGATCAGATTTTAATAAGGTTTGATTAATTCTTTTTGAGAAACTCAAAACTCCGATACTATGTAATGCTTTAATTAATTCATAAAATTCATCCATTCTTTTATTATATTCTAATGATTCACAAGATATATAGTATAATTCCTTCAATTCATCTATTGATATATAATAATTAGGTCTTTTTAAAAAGAAATTCGCTAAGTTATCAAGAAAGATTAGAGTTAATATATCCTCTTCAGAGATATAAGTTAACATAGCAAACTCATCTGATAGGTGAATTGAATCAAATTGATTTTGAAGTATTTCAATAATCTCCAGATTATTTATAATATTTTGATGAGATAATAATGGATATAGTTCTCTTAATATCTCAATTCCTTTTCCCGGTACAGGAACATAATGTTCAAAAATCAAATCGGTTATAAATTCAATTAATTCTTTATCAATTCCATTGATGAAGGTTAAAGCAACTCGTTGTTCAATAATATCAAAAAGTTCATGGTAATTGTAATAGCTTAATTTTTTTTTAAGATCAAATTTATTGATTAAATCAAGAGTTTCAGGTTTCAATATTTTATTTACAGTTGAAATTGAACTAATTTTTGATTCTTTTCCATAGTGTAAGAATTTCTTATAATATTCTGGTTTTAAATGCTCAACATTGTTGAAAACAAGGATCAAATTATTTCTAGTTTTGTTACAGATTAGTTTGAAAATATTCCATAATTCAGATAAATTACAATTGAGGAATTGAAGATAATCAACTTTAATATTAGTAAAACTACTAATATCAGTTATAATGGAAAATACAATTTCATTAATGCTTTTTTCTTTACAATCTATTGGAATTTTTATGAAATCTATAAATGTATCTTCCTTTTTAAGCAAATCTTGTAAGACTTTATTAATAATTACTTTTTTGCCAATTCCTTGGATACCTTGATATAATACGTTTAAACTAAATTCATCTGAAACTGAATCTTTCAGAATTGAATACAAGTTGACTTCTTCTTTCTTCCTATGTAAAATCTCAGGAGGAACGTAATTAGGATCAAAAATAGCTTTTGGTCCAATACAAAAATTTATAGGTTTTGATTTTCCAATCATTTTTTTTATTTTAGTTTTTGTTTTATATTCTAATAATTTATATTTAAACCCCCCCAGAGAGAGGGGTCATAAGAAGTAAAAATAAAGATCTAAGTTATTAAAACTGAAGAATCCTATAGATATTTAAACAATTTTTACATTGATCTTATTTTTTTCTTTAATTTCCTTAAATCTTAATTTTCTAATCTTTCTTGGAAAGCTTAAATCAATATTATCATAAAGATAACCATTTGAATTAAAAGGACCTTCTGTAATTTTTAATTTTGAAGGTGAAATATGGCCCTTAATGAATGAAATAATCTTACTACTTCCAGGAAACTTTCTTTTAAAAAAATATCCAAAAGTATTACACCCCACTACAGGTATTCTGTTTTCAAGTGCACGCGCTCTTAAATAAATCTCCCAATTTTCCATCCCTTCTTCTCTTATTTGCGTTGGGGAGAATAGAATATCTGCGCCATATTCAGCAGCTAATCTTGGAGTTTCAAAAAAAGCCATATCAAAACATATTAAAATTGCAAATTTATTGGCATTAACTTTAAAAATTTTTAATTCTTGGCTTGGATGAAATTGCTGTTTTTCATATGAATAAAGATGAATCTTATCTTGGCGACCAATTTCTTCTCCACGATTATTAAAATAATAACTTGTGATTGCAGGTTTAAAATTTTTCTTTCTTTTTTCCCATATTGCTCCAGAAATAATATTAATACTATATTCATACGCAAGTTTCTTAATAAATAAATAGTCTGAGCCTCTTTCCACTTGAAAATTATTAGAAAAATTTAATGCAAAAGGAACCCAACGCTCTGGTAAACAAACAATATCAAGTTTTTGA
>JAEOSD010000019.1 GCA_016840545.1 Promethearchaeota archaeon | reverse complement strand
TGCCCTCTTCTCTGGCTCTTTTTATTTCTTCCCTTGAAGCAGGCATTTCTTCTTCAGATCGTCTATAAATAATTATTACTTTTTTAGCACCTAATCTTACGGATGAGCGAGCAACATCCATTGCAACATCTCCTCCGCCAACTACACCTATAATTTTATCTTTAAGATTAGGTACATTTCTTGATAAATTTAATTCTTTTAGAAAATCAACACCATATAATACATCTTCAATATCTTCACATTGAAAATCCATTTTACGACTATTATGAAGGCCTATAGCTATAAAAATAACTTTATAACCTTGATTTTTTAAATCTTCTAAGGTTAAATCAGAATCTACGGGAGTATTAGTTTTTATTTCAACGCCCAGTTTCTTAATATATTCAATATCTCTTTCTAAGATTTCTGGAGGCAATCTATAATCAGGGATTCCCAGTCTTAGCATTCCACCCGCAACAGGTTCTTTTTCAAAAATTGTCACTGGATACCCACGTTTTGCAAGGTGATATGCAACAGTAAGTCCCGTTGGGCCTGAACCAATAATAGCAACTTTTTCTCCCTTTTTATCTTCTAAGAATGTGATTTCTTCCTCAAGATTATCCATAACATAATCGGCTACGAATCTCTTTAAGCCACAAATGTTAATAGGATCATCTATTTCCGCTCTATTACATTCTAATTCACAAAAATGAGGACAAATCCGTCCTATAACAGAGGGAAGGGGACATCTCTCTCTAATTAAGTTCAAGGCTTCTTGATAACTTTTTTTGGAGATTAAAGCAACATATCCTTGTGCATTTACATGAGCTGGACAAGCATCCACACAGGGAGGAGTTCCTCGTTTTTCTATTTGCACTTTAAATGGTACTGCCTGAGGAAACTGAAGATATATCGCTTTTCTATTATTCAATTTCTGATTAAATTCATCAGGAATTTGAACTGGGCACTCTTGAATGCAATCCCCGCAACCCGTACATTTATCTTCATAGATATATCTTGTTCTTTTATTAATTGTAGCATTAAAATTACCTGCCTTACCTTCCAGTTTTATGAGATCTGCATATGTAATCAATTCAATATTGGGATGCCTATCTACAGCAACGAGTTTTGGAGCTAAAATACACATAGAACAGTCATTTGTAGGGAAAGTTTTATCTAATTGGGCCATAACTCCTCCGATGGATGGTTCTTTGTCAACAAGATAAACCTTGAGACCAGAATCTGCTAAATCTAATGCTGCTTGACAACCTCCTATTCCTGCTCCAACGATCATTACAGCCCCAACTTTATTTTTTTCGCTCAATTATATTCCTCCATTATTGAAAATTTCTTATATTCATACATTTTAAAAAAGATTATATCTCATTTTTATTACACCTTGTCGTTCCTAAACAAGGAAAAGTAGTTCTCCAATAAAGTTTGCCAAATCTTTAACTTTAATCTTATTTTTTAAATTTTTGTGTTCCTCATCTAAGGAGGGTTCATTAAGATAACAATCGAAATGGGTTAGACACTTCGGACAAGGCACAATTAAATACTCTGCTCCTGTTTCTATTGCTTCATTTATGCGATTTTGTCTAAACGTACGAGTTGATTCATTACATCCCATAAAAGCTGAAACTCCACAGCAATTCGCGTCATCTCTAATATTTTCCATCTCAATTAATTCAACTCCCGGAATTTTTTTAAGTACTTCCCGCGGAGCATCATATAATTTTCCTCCCAAACGCCCTAGTCGACATGCATCATGATATGTTACTTTAATCTTTGTTTCTTGTGGAAATCTAACACTTTCAAGGACTTTTTCCTTTAAAAAAAATTCAGAGAAATGCATAATCTTAAAATCATAATCTTTTATTATTTTGGGATAATCAAATTTCCATGTTCTATATCCTTCAGCACATCCTAAGATAATTGTTTCAACACCCGCATCTCTGTAAAGTTTAACGTTATATTCGGCTAGTTTTTTGAATGTATTACTATCCCCTTTACCCCATAAAACATCATGACCGCAACACTTTTCATTTAATACTACTGGTACTATATTTGCCTCATTTAATAAACCAATTATAGTTTTTGGTGTGTTTATATAATTTATATCTGATTTATAAAAAATAGTGTCCATAATAGGTAAACAACCTACGAAATAAGCGATTTTACCTGTATCTGCGGTTTTTAAGGAGGATCTTTCCAAAAACTCTAATTTATTTGGATGCAATTTATCATCCGACATAATTTTTGAGATAAGTGGAAATATATCATCATGAGTCTCACATTGAATTACTTTGTCCATTTGACTTTGATTATGGATTGCTATTTTTCTCAATTCTAATATCAATTCTGGGAATCTAACACCAGCCTTTTCTTGAGTCATTGGACAATAATTCGAACAAAGACCACAAGTAAGACAATCCCATATATTATGTTTTTCTAAAACTTCCTCTATTGGTGAAAAAAGTAAATCTACAATTAATTTTTGGGGATAAAAAACATCTATATGAGAGAGTGGACATACATTAACACAGCGATTACAATTATAGCAATAATTAGCCATATCATTTATCTTTTTAATTATATCCCCTGAAATGTTGTTCACCCGCTCGATATTAATAATCTTTTTCTTAAACGTAGTTATTTTTCTAAGATAAAATTAATTAAATCAAATTCTGTATAAGATAAAATTTGCTCTATTTTTCTAATTTATGGTTTTCTTTAAAAAGAATTAGTATTAAAAATTAACTCATCACGAATATTTTTTATTTAAATTTATTGAGTTTAAAAAAAAAAGAAACTGGCGTAAAACTAACGACTTTTACTTCTTCTTTGTTCTTTTGTTTTTCTTCTCAATCAATTCTTTTAATTCATCAAGAACTGCTGTCCTCGCCTTTCTAGCCTCCTTGCGTGAAACTATTTTTGATGAACTGCTAGTTTTTTGAGAAGTTAATGGATTAGGTGAAGAATATACTGGAGAGGGCATTGAAGAAGTTAATCCAGTAGTTTTTAAATCTTCACCCTCAATTAGTCTAATTCTATTATTTAATTCATTATATTGATCCATTACAACTTCTGATAATCGAATTATTCCATTCAAAGTTGATTCTAAAATTGATGCCATTCCTTCTAATTTATAATCTGATAAGGTAGCAGTTTTTTCCATAGTTTCTTTAAGATATCTTGAAAACTTCGGTTCTTTTGCTAGCAATGAATAGATAGAACTTAAATATATCTCATAATCAAATTTTTTTCTATTTTTGAAAATGTTCTTAATTAAATCTTTTACAACTTCTATATTAAGTAATACTTCTGGATAATCTTTTATGTCAGGATCATATTTATGTATAAAAACCAATATGTAAGGTTTTTCTTCAAGTTTTTCGATATTCTCAATAATTTTCTCGAAATATTTAATACTCTCATCAAATTTTTCTGGATCTTGAAGATCAATAACATAAATTATCAAATCTACTTTTAAAAAATATTTCTGAGGATCTTGAAGATAAATTTTTCTATATTCTTGTTGACCACCAAAATCCCATATTATTAATACTAAATCAGGAGTAATAATTTCCTGACGTTCAACTCCTTTTGTTGGATTTAATCTAGCTAAATCTTTTATTCCAATTTGGCCACCAAATTTCTTTAGTATTGTTGTCTTACCAGCATTAGCTAACCCAACAACGATAACTTTTTGTTCTTTTTTTAGGTATGAGATTGATTCTTCTTTTATTTTATAAATAACCTTACTTATAGTCACTGCTTTTTTTACTTTATCTTCGATTTCTAAATCAGTTTGCAATATATGCTCAATCTTTTTCTTAGTTTTATTATCCTTATACAAAATTTCGAAAGGTTTTTCAGGATCCAAAGAAGCAAATTGGCCTATGCTATTAATTTTAAATAATCTACTTATTAAATCTACATCAGCATCGCTTAAAAAGTTAAAATTAGAAATAGGAAAAGTTATAACATCTTCTATTGAATCTAATTTATCGAAATTTATTACTTTGGTTTTATCTAAAAACTTAGAAATTAACTTAATTTTTTCACTCTGCCCTTTTGGCATTTGTCTTCATTTTAGATATGTAATTTGGAGTTTTCTAATTAATTTTTATTAATTATTTAATAAATTTATTTTTATGTAATATAAAAGAATTATTAAAAATTTTTTAGATGACTAAAAAACCATTATTTAATTTTTTCAAAAATTACGAATTTTTGTCATTATCTCATAAGATTAAATCTTAAATAATTAGAAAAAATTATTAGCATTAAGAAAAAATTGGTGATTTTTATTTGATTCCTAAAAAAATTGTAGAAAGATTAGTTAAAACAGACGTTTATGTTTATATTCGCCATATTGATAGAGAATTTGGTGGGGTTCTTGACTCTATTACTGATGATAATATGATTGTATTAAAGGATAAATACAATAATCTAATTTATATTCCAATAGATATAATTGATGTAATTACTGAAAGACAATAGTTATTTTTCCCAATTAGAGTCTAGATATTCAAGAATCTTATCGATTTCATGGCTTGGAGGTTTGCAAGTTTTATTAATACAGACATATGCAGTAGCTTTATTATCTAAATCATCAAAAAACTGAACAAAATTTGAAAATTTGTCGATATCTGGACTTTCTTGTTCCATTTTTCTAAGCAAAAGCACTTTATTTGGCAAATATTCATTTTCAACTGCTTCTAAAATATTTAATGTATCTTTTGCATCTGAGTCTCCTGCTATAACTAATGAGTAAGTAGGGCCAACAGCAAAATCCGCAGCAATCATAAATTGTGTATATGCTAATGGAGAAGTTTCTAACTTTTCTGAAAATACTCTGCTTAGTATATCTGCTTTTTCTTCTAATAAATGATCTCCTGTTATATAACTTAGACGTAATAAATTTAGCATAGAAACCGAATTTCCTGAAGGGACAGCTCCATCATATATTTCCTTTTGACGAGTTAAGAGTTCTTCATTAGATTCAGATGTAAAATAGAAACCACCTATATGACCATCCCAAAAATTGTTCAATAGATATTTATTTAATTCTAAAGCAATCTCTAAATACTTATTATTAAAAGTTGCTTCAAACATTTCAATTAAACCCCAGATAAAAAAAGCATAATCTGTAAGAAAACCTTCAATTTCAGCTTTCCCCTCCCTATAGCGATGCAATAATTCTCCATCTTCTTTTTTTAAATTATTTAGTACAAAATCAGTAGCATTTTGTGCAATTTTGAGGTATTTTAGATTTGAAAATACTTTTGCTCCTTTAGCTAAAGCAGTTATCATTAATCCGTTCCAATCTGTTAATATTTTGTCATCTCTATGAGGGCGTACTCTTTTTTCACGATAATTAAACAATTTTTGACGAATAGCTTCAAGCTTAAGATATTGTTCTTCTTGCTCGAGGACTTGAATTTGGTCTAAGTTTAAAATGTTTTTGCCTGTTTTCTTCCTAGTGGCTTCTTCTAAATAGTTCCCTGATTCAGTGATATTATATGTATTTATGATTAGCTCAATTTCATTTTGATCAAGAACTTTTTCGAGTTCAATTTTCGACCAAACATAGAATTTTCCTTCTTCTCCTTCACTATCCGCATCTTCAGCAGAATAAAAACCACCTTCAGGAAGGGTCATATCACGTATTACATATTCGAATATCTCTTCTGCTGTCCTCTTATAAATATCCTTTCTTGTTGCCTGAAATGCTTCAATATAAGCTAAAGCAACTAATGCTTGATCATATAACATTTTTTCAAAATGTGGAACAAGCCAATTTTTATCTGTAGAATATCTGTGAATTCCAAATCCAATATGATCATATATTCCCCCCTTTCTCATCTCTTGTAAAGTTTTCTCAACCATTTCTAATGCATGCTTCTCTTTAGTACGTTTCCAATAACGTAATAAGAATAATAAGTTATGAGGAGTTGGAAATTTAGGGCTCTCATTAAATCCCCCTTTCTCAGAATCAAATTGCGATAAAAGCTGGTTATATGTTTTCTTCAAAACTCTCTTATTAAATGTATCTCCAGGAGATTCTTGACTTAAATTTTGTAGAGATGATGTTATTTTTTCAGCTGATTCTAATAACTCATCCTTACTATTAATCCATAGGGTTTTAACTCTCTTAATTAAGTCTATAAGACCAATTCTACCAAATTTTGACTTTTTAGGGAAATATGTACCAGCAAAAAAGGGTTTCTTATCTGGCGTTAATAAAATTGTTAAGGGCCAGCCTCCTGAACCTGTCATCATTTGGCACACAGTCATATAGATTTTATCTATATCTGGACGCTCCTCTCTGTCAACTTTGATTGAAATAAATGCTTCGTTCATTAGATCTGCCACTTCTACGCTTTCAAAGCTTTCATGAGCCATAACATGGCACCAATGGCATGTTGAGTATCCTATTGATAAAAAGATGGGCTTGTTTTCTTGATGGGATTTTTTGAAGGCTTCCTCTCCCCATGGGTACCAATCTACAGGATTCTCAACGTGCTGAAGTAAATAAGGGCTTTTTTCATTAATTAGATGATTATATTTTGTTTCCTTTGTAATCATATAATTATTAATACTTAAATGAATTATCAAAATCTCGGTTATAGACTATTAATTTTTATTAAAATTCTCTTAAGTCTACAAACTTTTGGCATTCACTTAATTATAAAATAGAATTCTTTGAAGTTTATGATTTGTATTTTAATTTAGGACTGAATATAAGGAACTTATCAAGAGTTTTAGAGAATATTTAGATTTTTGGATTTTCACACCATAAAGTTTAAAAGTGAACAGTTGTTCTTTTTTAATAATAAATAGCGAACAATTGTTCGTTATTAAATATAAATTAATATCTTAAGAGGTGAAACACTTGAAAGTAGCAATTATAGTTTTTAGCCCTACTGGGAATACATTAAAAGTTGGGCAAATGTTAGAAAAACAATTAATTTCCAGAAATATTAATGTTCAATTATATGATTTTACTGGAAATGGCATGATCTTTCGAAAGGATAATATCAAATCTTTTTTCAAAGAAAAAATTAAACAACACGATCTTTTATGTATTGGAGCTCCTGTTTATGCCCATCATCTCCATTATAATGTAAAAAATATCATTAAAGCTTTACCTAAACCAGAAAATGGGTGGGCACGATTAGCAGTTCCATTTGTGACTTATGGTGGAATAAATTCTGGGGTAGCACTTCGCGAAGCGGCAAAACTCTTAAAACACTCAGGTCGACTCACAATCATGGCAATGAAGATAAATGCATTCCATTGCATGACTGCTTTACCGCAGATAAATATTAAAATAAATGAAAGAATGCCTGGAGAAGAGGCTTTACCAATCATAGAGGAATTAGCTGATGAGATAGTTCGGTTCAATTATGGAGTTATTAAAAAATCGAAGGATATTACAAGGAAGTTAAATTATCAGAAACTAAAGAATAGAGTAAAAGCAAAAATTATTTTTAGAGAAAAGTTCTGGCATAAATTCTTGTACCCAAAACTTATTTTTAACTATGATGCATGTCAAAAATGTGAACAATGTATAGAAATTTGTCCAGTAAATTGTATTGAAATGACAGATGACGGACCTATACTCTTAGATAATCCTTCTTGCATCCATTGTGGAGCATGTATTCTTGAATGTCGTTTTAATGCGATAAATATTAATACAAATTGGGATAAACTGAATAATATGCTTGAAAATGCTATCAATGGTCAAGGTCCCTTAGTTAGTAATGAAAATCCCAAATCACTGGTTTATTCATAGAGAAATAAAAAAATAAGGGTAAAAAATAAAAAATTTCTAAATCTATTTTTTTTAAATATTAAAGGTAAGTTTTCATGCAGTTAAAAAAAGAAAAGATAAAAAAAAGAATAGAAAATGCAGCGCGTGAAGACTTTCTAGAGTATGGTTTTACCAAAACTTCAATGCGAAATATTGCAAAAAAAGCAAAAATAAGCACTAGCAATATATACAATTACTTTAAGAATAAAGATTATTTGTTTTATTCTCTAATTGATCCAGTATATAACAAAATTAAAAATTTGTTGCTTAATTTATTTGATACAGAGGAAAATCTTGGCGAGAATGAGTTTTTCAAGCAGATTTCAGACGTCTTTGCTCATCCAGTTGGTGAGATAATTAAAGAAAACGCAAAAGAATTAATAATAATTATGGATAGGAGTGAAGGAACGAAATATGAAAATTTCAAGGAAAAGTTAGTTGAGACAATTGAATCACATTTTACAGACAGTATTGTTCACGAGATGAAGGCGATAGATAATGATTTGAACCATAAATTTGTAATGCATATCATAGCTAATAATTTGTTAGAGGGTTTACTTGAATTAGCAAAACATTATAAAAATGAAAAGTGGGTAGATTCTAATATAGAACTTTTAATCAAATACCACATTAAAGGAATTTCTGGTTTATTCAATTAAGGAATCTTGTTTCTATTCCATATCCTCTGAGTTTTTATTATAACTATTTATGAAAACAAATTTATCTAATTCTTTTCTCGGCGGTCTTTGTTTTTCCCCCAGCTTCATTTTTTCAGATAAAACAGGATTGATTGTTTTTGAATGTTTCCCAATAATTACAAGAGTGATTAATCTTATATCATCTGGAATTTTAAGAATTTTTTTAGCTTGATCTTCATTGAAACCAGCTATTGGATGAGCAACCAATCCTAGTTCAGTTGCCCGTAAAATCATAAATGCAGTAGCAATCCCTGTGTCAAATAAATAATATAAACGTTCACCAATAATACAATCATTCTCAGGTTTACTGAATACAGCAATAATCATTGACGCTTTTTCAACCCATTTATTCCCATTTGTTAATGTATTAAATAATCTTTCTAATTGTTCTTTCTCCCGCACAAAAATAAAGTTCCAGGGTTGTTTATTTGCACATGAAGGTGCAATTTGAGCTTTTTCAACTAAATCATTAATTAATTTGTCAGTTATTTTGACTAATTCCAGAGAACGAAATGCTCTTCTTTCTTTAATAACCTTTTTTACATTCATTTTTTTTCCTAAGATAACTTTTATTAAATTTGCAAAAAAAAAATTGAATAAAGATTTAGGCTGTAGCTAATAATCCTTCCAAGATACCTTTAACCTCTTCAGGATGACCTTTAACACTAACTTTTGGCCAAATATACACGATTTTGCCTTCAGGATCTATTAAAAATGTGCTTCTAATTACTCCCATATAGGTTTTTCCTCTGAAAGTTTTTGATCCCCAAGCGCCATACTTCTTTAGAACATCTTTATTTTCATCACTAAGCAATGTAACCTTCAAGTTTTTCTTTGCAATAAAGCTAGCATGAGATTTTGGACTATCTGGACTAATTCCTATTATTTCAGCCTCAAGTTCTTGAAATTCAGGTAAAATATTTGTGAACCCTATAGCTTCGGTTGTGCATCCAGGACTATTATCTTTAGGATAAAAATAAATTATTCTGTATTTACCTTCAAAATCTTTTAAACACACTTTTTTATTTTCTTTTTCTGGAAGGCAAAATTCAGGGGCTAAATCGCCCACTTTTAGTTCTACTTTTTTATCTGCCATTTATATCAACCTTCTATTAAGACATATAATTCATTAATTATTACTAAAAAATCAGAAATTTTAAGATTCATATTAATATCTATTAATAATTTCATCATTTCATTTAGAATTTTTATACATTTAATCTCAGAATTTAATAAATTATAAAATGAAATAATAAAACAAATCAATATTAAATAAAAATAAATAAGATTTCTCGTTCTTCAAAAATTCCATTTATTTAAGTATTTGATATACTACTATAGAAAATATAGACTAAATTTATCTATAAAAATTTGGACATAAGTAAAAGAAAACTAAATTCCCTTTATTAAGTGTATATAAAATGTCTGGAAAACAGGTAGCCGGAAGTATAATTGGTAGTATTATTGGCTCTGTGGCAGTTACGACCCTCTTAATGATGTTTGTAATGCCTATATTAATACCAGGAATGCAGAGTATTCTTTTGCAATCAAATTACATGGAAACAAGTTCATCAGCCTCTATTCCTGATACCCAAACAACTTATCAACAAATCCCTGATATGGGTCTTACTATTAATATCCAGGAAAATTCAAGAATTTTAATTACATTTACAGCAGAAGGCTCATTAACTATAAGTTCAACTCTCAATGGTGCTGTTAATTTCTATGTGGCAATCGTAATAGAAAGTGTTTCTAATCGTACTTCGCGTATTCATTTTTATGAAGGTACACCGGGGGGCTTTGGTGCTATAAGAGAAATTCCAGTTAATCTTCATACAATTTATCAATCAGAAAGATTACCCAAGGGAGTGTATAACATAGTAGTTTATTGGAAATCTGATATAGATGCGACTGGCGCAAATAGTCTAAATCTTAGCACACCTACTGGAAATAGAACACGAAGTTTATTACTACAAGAATTATTATAAGAATTAAAAATTAAAATTTAATTCTTTTTTTTCTTTACTTCAGATTTTTTACTTATCTATTATATTGTGTGATTATATAATTAATGAACCATTTCATCATGAATTTTAATTTAATCGACTTTAGAATTTAATAAATTATAAAATAAAATAGTAAATTAAATCCAATATTAAATAAAAAAGAAAAAATTTGAACAAATAATGGAAAGGAGAAGTTTAGGTTTATTTTTAATAGCATTGGGGATTATTTTTCTAATAATTGCACTTATAACAATTTGGACTACAAGTATAAATTGGGATGCTTACCTTCTGATTTTTTCAATTCCTTTAGTGATTTTCAGTATATTTACGATATATTTTGGGTTTTACCTTATTTTAAAAGAGAAATTAAATCAAAAAGTAAAGGGTTTATTGTTAATTATCGATGGAATTATCCCAATAATAATATCGATTTATGTTTTATTAGATGAAAGATTAAACTCCTTTGAATTTGTCAGAAATTTAGTAATATTCCCATTTTTCTTAGTTGGTATATTCTTAATGATTTACGGTTTTTTTTTAATGTTCTTGGAAAAAGTAATTTCTAAAGAATCAATAAAAATGAAAGTAAGTTGGATTTTAGGTTCAATTTCGACGGTTATTGGTCTATTAATTGCTATATTTTTTATAATTATCGTTATAAATTTCCCTACTCAACCGGTAATCTTTTTAATTTCATTACCATTAATTGGTGGTACTCTTACTATTTTTGGAATACATCTTATTATTCAAGGATTAAATAAAACAATATCTATAAAAAAATAAAAAGAAAAATAATTATTGAATATAAAAATTTGACGCGCGAGGTAATTAAATTATCTTTAGCTTTCTAATTTTTTCTTTATCACACAATATACTTCCCTTCTCATACCACTTCCAAAACAAGCATTGCAATTAGTACATAGTGAGGGGGAGAGATCGCCGCTTTTCCATCGATCAGCTAAATCAGGTTCGTATATAAATGGTCTACTCAATGATATAAAATCTGCAATTCTTTCTTCCAATAAATTATCTGCTGATATAGGGTTTCTTATACCACCCATAAGAATCAATGGACAATCTTTCATTATTGGCTTGAGTGCTTTAGCGTTTGGTAAATAGTAAGTTCCATCATCAGGTGAACTAAAATTTACGCTTGGAAATGATTTATTATTAGTTATCCTTAAACTTGTACGCCCAGAGGTGGGTTCAATAGCATCAAAACCTATTTCTACTAAACTTTTAGCGATATTTACTCCCTCTTCTAAATCTAGACCCTTTCCCTTCCCTAAAAAATCTTGAGTAATTAGTTTGATTGTTATTGGAAATGCTTTTCCTAAATTATCCCTGATCTGATTGTAAATATCAATAACAATTTTTAATCGGTTAAGAGTAGAACCCCCATATTCATCATTTCGTCTATTTGTAAATGGAGAAATAAAGTCACTCAATAAGTAAGCATGCCCTGCATGCAATTGTATCATGTCATAACCACACTCATAAGCTCTGAAACCTGCCTCAGCAAATTTCCTTGTGATTTCTTTAATTTCTTCATTTTTCAATTCTCGACAAATTTTTTTTGTTAGAGGATCTCTAATTGGTGATGGACCAACGGTTTCTAATTTACGACTTATGGCATTATTACCTGTATGCCCTATTTGAGCAGCCACCTTAACATCTGAATATTCGTGAATAGAATTTACTAATTTTTTTTGTCCAGGTATATAGGAATCATCATAAATTCTTGTCATGCGAGTGGTTTGAGCTCCTATTGGATCCACGGCAATATATCCAGTTATTATTAATCCGATACCTCCCTTTGCTAATTCGTTATAGAATTTAATAAGTGAATCAGTCACATAGCCATCTTCAGTTGCTCTTGATTCCCAAGTAGCTGAACGAACCAGCCGATTCTTAATGCTTATATTTCCAATTTTGCCTGGACTAAAAAGATATTTCAATTCTATAATCATTACCTCCTAATTAGGGATCATTTCTAAATGGATGTCGTGCACTTTCTGCGTTCTCGATACCATCATCTACAGAGGGTAAACCTTCCATTGCTTTTCGAATCGCATTACGAGTTGCTTTATAATTGTTAATAAATATTCTTTTTCTTGCGCTTGCACTTGGATGCACAAAAACATTTACAATTATTACAATATCATCTGCTAATTCTTTAGGAAGAATTCCATCTTCAACACATTGCATTACTGCCTTAGCTATTGCTGCTTGAGCAGGTCCATATGTTAAACTTGCATGCCGAAGTGATATTGGACGAACTGTAGGAATCATAATTGTAGGTGGTTTTATTTGCATATTAGGTTCAAGTATGACTTGAAGTCCCTCCCGTCCTTCTTCTGGATTTGTTAAAGCTTGAGCATATGCATTTCCAACTGGACCATCTTTCCTACCAATTAGAAGATCAATATGTGCAAGTTCGACACGATTGCCTACAAGGGATTCCCCTACTTTTAAATCAAAATCTGAGATTTTCTCAGGTGTAATTCCAACAGCATAGAATCGGCTTGTAAGTGGCTTTTCTCCAAATTCAAACTTTAATTCTGTCTTTTGAATCAAACCTAACTTTTCAAGCTCAACTCGTAACTCATCTTTTATTTCATAAGAAAGAGCATCACCTAAAACAATTGGTTGTCGGGTTTTACCTACTGGAACTTTCATCATATTTAAACAAGATTTAACGCCTAGTGCTCCTGAATTTATTAAAAGTCTTGCTAATTTTTGAACTCGCTTTTGAAGTATCTGTGCTTCCTCTAAACGATTATTTTTCACATGATTATATATTTCAAGCCAGATTTTAGGGAACACATTTGCTGAGCCCAGAATGCATCCAGCTGCTCCTCCTGCTAAAGCACCCAAGACATTTTCATCCCATCCAATCATGACTGAAATTTTATCACTAACTTTTTCTAACAGGGCAGAGAAATACTTATAATCTCCACTTGAGTCTTTAATACCAACAATATTTTCGATATCTACGAGATCTTCTACAACAGTCCAAGGTAATTCCACTCCTGTACAAACAGGTATATTATATAAAATTATTGGAATATCTGTTTTTTCTGCTATAGTAAAATAATGATCATATAATCCCTTTGCTTTTGGCTTTAAATAATATGGTGTAACTATTAATACGGCATCAGCACCAATATCAGTAGCAGCTTTAGTAGCATCTATTACTAATTTTGTTCCAGTTTCTCCAGTTCCTGCTATAACTGGAACTTTACCATTTGTTTCATCCACTACAATTTCAATTACTTTTAATCGTTCTTCAAAAGTCATATTTACAAATTCTCCAGTAGTACCAACAGGAACAAGTCCATTAACACCCTGATCAATAAGGTGATTTACCAGATTTCTCAAATTTTCTTCATTTATGGATTCGTCTTTATTAAAAGGAGTCACCATCGCAGACATAACTCCTGAAGGCCTAAAATCAAATTTACTCATTTTTTCTCACAATCAACCATTTAATTTTTATTTATGTAAGTTTTGAGCGGCAATTATTTCAATACCATTTTCAATAAGTACCTGAGCAGTGGTATTTACTGCAATATACCTATCAAGGTGATTTCTTCGCATAAATTCCCATTGTCCTGATTCAATGATTTCTTGCTTATCTCTAAAATAATCTAAAATATCTGAAGGGTGTTCACGGGTTTTTTCTACTTCAACATTACCCCCTTCGTGTTTTGCACTTATATTTTTTACTTTCTTTGCTACTTCTACTAATTCTTCTCGTCGATCGTATGGTTGTCTTACAATACTTTTCCATGTTTCAATTACATGATGCTCTAATCTTACAACATCTTCAAAGCCAAAATCCTTTCTAATATATGCAGATAATTCAAGTGTCTTATTATTTACTGAATTAGCAAGATTAAAACCAATTAAAGGACTTGTTCCATCTTCACGTGCAAATAATTTGGCTGTTAATAGGGTCCAAAGACATGCATAAGGATTATCATTACCCATATATACTGAAATTTTAAACTCGTTATTTATTCCTAATTTATGAATAAAATATCCAAGTAGTACTGTTCCAGGATTGACATTTAGAACTTGTTTAATGCCATAATTTGTATAATAATAAAGATATTCATCAATCCATTTTAAAGCATAATCATTTGGCTGCCCAACTCCTCCAAAATAACCTGTAATAGTATCAGGGCCTCCTAGATGGACATTTACTGGCATCCCATCTGAACCAGGAGCTGTTCCTTTTGTATCGAGTGTTTCAACGTAAGTTGCACCTATAACTTGCATAGCAGCAGCCATACCTAATATATCTCCATCTTCTTCTTGCTCTTTCATTTTTCTTACTCGAATTATTCTCCCTGGCATTAAATTCTGATCTTCAATCGCAGCTTTTGCGATATCTATAAAAAATGGAAAATATTGACAAGCTGAGAGTTCTAAGGTAACAGCATAATCTTTACTAAAATTCATCCCCGAAAATTTTTCTCCAAGGATTTTTTTTTTATAATCAGAAATACTAATAAACGCGCCTTTATCTCTTTGCTCAATTAACCACTCAATATCGTGGGCATAATCTGGCTTTTTCTTTCTTAATCTATCTAATAAATTATCTAAATTTCTTGCATCTCTAGCATTTTTATTAATTTCATCAACTCCGCCATACTTATCAATTACTTCAAACAGACTATTTATTAGAACATTATTTTCGTCAGAAAAAAATTTATTTACAGCATCTAAAGCATTTGTTTTAATTTCTAATTTCTTTCTTAAATCTTTCATTTTTCAAAAATCTCTTTTAAAATTTCATAGATTAAATACATTTTTCTTATTGTTATAAATTTTTCTTAGCATTCTTTCAGAATATTATGAAATGAGAGAATCGAAAGGTATAAACTTAAATCTAATATTTTTGTTATTATCAAAAAGAATGAATGAGAATTAAAATGTACAAATATAGTGTATCAATTTTAGGTACTGGTTTTATTGGGTTATGTTCCGCTGCATGTTTTGCTAATAAAGATATAAAAGTATTAGCATCTACTCATAACAAAAGAAAAGCAGCTATAATCAATGATGGAAAAGCACCTTTTTTTGAAGCAGGGTTACAAGAAATGATAGATGATATTAAACAAAATAATCCAGAGTTACTACAATGTCTTACAGATTCAGTTAAAGCAGTATTAGAAACAGATATATCCATGATTACTCAAGGAACACCTATGAGGGAGGATAAAAGTATTGATTTAAGTTTCATTGAAAGTACAGCAAAAGAAATTGGAGAAGTAATAAAGAAAAAAGATAAATATCACTTAGTGGTTGTAAGATCAACGGTAGTTCCTGGTACAACACGCAATTTAGTAGGAGAAATCATCTCCAAGGCTTCAGGAAAAGAACCAGGGAAGGATTATGGATTATGTATGCAACCAGAATTTTTAGCTGAAGGACGTTCGATTGAAGATACTTTGCATCCAGATAGAATTATAATAGGAGAATTTGACGAAAAGAGCGGTGCTATGCTACAAGAATTTTATGAATATTTCTATGGTGATCATCTAAAAAACTGTCCTATCCTCAGAATGAATTTAGAGAGTGCAGAATTAGTTAAGTATGGAAATAACTGTCTTTTATCAACTAAAATAAGTTATGCCAATGAATTTGCTAACTTTGCAGAGTTAGTTCCCAATGTTGATGTTGTGCAAGTGATGAAAGGTGTAGGCTTGGATTATAGAATAAATCCAAGATTTTTAGGCGCAGGTGTAGGCTTCGGAGGGGCCTGTTTTCATAAGGATGTTAATGCCATAAAGGCATGGGCAAAGAGTAAGGGATATGAATCAAAATTATTGGAAGCTGTTCTTGATATTAATGATGACCAAGCAGTACATATTGTTAATATTGCCGAGAAATTAACTGGAGGGTTAAAAGGTAAAAAAATTACTTTATTAGGCCTCGCATTTAAACCTGGTACTGATGATATGCGAGGAGCTGCAAGTATTCGGGTAATAAATGAATTATTAAGGAGAAATGTAACAAATATTGTAGGATACGATCCTAAAGGAATCAAAACTGCTAAAATTGAATTAAAAGATAAAATCACGTATGCTGGATCAACTGAGGAGGCTTTAAAAGATTCTGAATGCGCTTTACTAATTACTGAATGGGATGAGTTCCGACAATTAAAACCAGATGATTTTAAAAGACTTATGAGAACACCAAATCTCATAGATGGAAGAAGAATATTCGACTATAATGAATTTAGCAAAAATATACCATTTAGAGCAATTGGTCGAATTGAATTAAAGTAATTAGCTTACATCTGTAGGAAAGAATTAAAAGTTTTCTTGACTTTTTTGTATCTTGAATATGAGACATAAGTTTACTTAGTATCAATTTTATTAAGACAAAAAATATAAAAAAGTTCTCTACTATGAGAGAAAAAGATGGAAATACCTTATTAAAAAATTTGATTACAATAGGAATAATTCTTAATATTTTTTTATTTGGAATATTACCACTTATTTATCTTAGTCAATATAAATATAATAATGATGATTATCATCCAGGAATGTCCACAAAATTCGGGAGCAAGTATATAGCTGAGGATATTGATCCTCAATATTGTCGGAATTCGGCTTCCATTGATGCAATTATCATGATTTGGGAAGGGTTACTTGCAATTAATTTTAGTCACCCTGAAATGGCCCTGTATCCATTATTGGCAACTGATTTGGGTACTTATGATCCTACAGGAACAGAATTGACCTTTAGCCTTAAATCAGGGGTTAAATTCCACGATTATACCGATTTTAATGCTGATGCTGTTGTATGGAGTTTTAGCAGGTTATATTATTTAATGAATATATCTGGAACCCTTCCCAATACTGTGTTTTATACTAAGTCAACAATTATCCGATCCTTATATGAATGGCCTGATGGTACGCCCATCATTAACCACACTGAAGCTATCAACAATTATGTAGTAAAATTTGTGTTAAATAGACCTTATGGTCCATTCCGGGCTTTATTAACTTTTCCTGGATCATTTATAATGTCACCAACCTCTACACCTCCATTAGATTATATTGATCCAGCTAATGTTGATGTGGTAGGTTCTTCAGGATATGGACCCTGCATTGGAACTGGTCCTATGAAAATAGAAAAGCTTGAAACTTATGAAGTAAGATTCACTCAATTTAATTATTACCATCGAGAACCAATATCTCTTTATGTCTTAGTACATGTTAGAATTGAGGATGATGAGGCTAGACATATAGCAGTTTTATCTGGTGCAATTGATATAATAACAGATATATCCCCAGAATATCTAGAGACTATGGAAGCAGACGATATGGTGACCTTATATGAAGGTGGATATGGAGCTACTGTACAATGCCTTGCATTCAATAACAAATTATATAATAATACGTGGAGAAAAGCTATATCTTGGGCGCTTGATTATGATTATATGATAGATAACCTTTTAGAAGGAGAGGCAATTAGATTAAAATCCCCTATTCCATTAGGGATCTTATTTGCCAATTGGTCATTTAACGTTCCGGTCTTAAACCTTACTATCGCAAGACAATATATGAATCAAATGGGGCATGGAATTGGCTTTACTTCGGATGGAGAATGGGAAGCTGTAGCAGCATCTTCAACTCCCTTTTTGACAATAAATTATACTTATAATTTAAATAGTATCTACCGAAAGAATATAAACCAGTTATTAGAAAATAATCTTTCAAAAATCGGAGTTAGAGTTATAGATGCAGGTATGACAGAGAAGGATTATGAAGACCGGATTTTCAATAAACGTAAAATAAGTGCTGGATGGGATGCATTACAACATTTCTGGATAGAATGGTGGCCAGAGTTTAATGATCCATCCAATTATATTAATTTTTTAATGAGTAATACGTCCTCATTTAACTCAGCGCAAGTCAATGATCCAATTTTAGAAGCTTATATATTAGCAGGTCTTGAAGAAACTGATCAAAATAAAAGAAAACAGCTCTATTGGGATATACAGAGATATGTTGTGGAGGAACTCTGTCCATGTGCTTATTGTTTTATAGAAAAAAATTATGATGCATGGAATAAGCATTTAGATGGATTCCCAAGCAATCCAATGGAGATTGCCTACTTTTATCCTTGTTATTGGAAATAATCTTAAAAAAAATTTTAATTATCCCAAAAATATTTAAATTTACTTATACATTTACTACTTGATGAAATTTAGAAACGCATTAATTACATGGTTATTACTAATTATTTTCATTTTAACTATTCCAAATGTAAACGCTAACCCCGTTCCAGTAGAAAGAATATCACTTTTTGATACTAAAGATGTTTTATTTTATTTTTTTATTGAATTACCGCTAATGTTTTTGATTACATTCAATGCTGAATTCTTAGTTGTTTATATATTTTTAAATAAGAAAATTCTTAATGATTCAAAAATTTATAAATTGGTTTTTACCGTAAATTTATTCACATTTCCCATTACTCAAATTTTTGCTTCAATTCTTGGATTCGTTGCGTCATTTTATTTTTTAATCATTTATGTCTCAATAGAAATAATACCAATTACTTTAGAATGTTTTTTAATAAATTCCTTATTTAAAAATTCCAATAATAAATATTTAAAATACCCTGGATTAAAAAAAACAACTTCAATTGTTATTACCGCAAATTTAATAACTTTCTTAATAGGGTTTGGAGTTTATTTTCCAAACATCATATCAATAATTTTGATTTGATGAGCCCTAATATCTTGAAATTCTTCACTTAATATAATAAAAAACCGCAAGATGGGCAATTTCTTTTTTCACTTTTTATGATTTTACTACAGTTAGGGCAAATCAAAATTTTGCTTTTTGGCGCAAATGGGTCGTCAGTGTGAACCACCTTCGGTTGAGTTTTTGATTCAATTTCTCGTAAGTATTCAACGATGTTTTTCTTTTCTACTTGTCTCATCTCTGGAGATATAGGTATTCTACCTGCTTGAACATCAAGTACAAAATTTTTATCAAGTTTCAAAATATTAAAGCAATTATGACACCTAAATACATGAGGGATTCCAAAACTAGATGTTTTTGCCCACTGAGACCAACAACTTTTATGGGTTATCGTTCCACAAGCAGGACATTTGACCAAACCTTCATTATCTCTTTTAAAGCAGATGGAGCATGTCGCTATTTTATCAAAATTTGGTGGATCATCTGCTAGATTTATAAAAAAGGGTTTGTTTTCTTCAGTTATTATCAAATTATTTTGTCCATAAAATTCAGTTTTAATATACTTTTTTTTAGCAATTTTAGTTAAGATAGTACTTAAAAATTCCTTCCTCTTAACTTGATAATATTCTCCGTTGTATTTATTTACTAATTTCATTAAATTAGGTTTTGAGTTGATTATTTGTTCATCTAAGCAGATAACATCAATAAAGAAAGGTAAATCCTTTACTTTTTCTATTAGATTTTCTAAAACAGGCATAAATTGGGAAGGAACATCATCTGTCTCGTGATCAATTAAAATTAACAACCGAAAGATTTTTTCAGTAATTCGTTTAAATACTTCAATGATAAAAGTTGTAGCCACAAAAATTCCACTTGCTATGTTTGCTATAACCATAGAACGTTCTAACGACTTTAACGTTCTTAAAATAAGAAAAGGATCAAATGTGAAATGTTCCAAATAATTAGGCCCTTCTTTATTAAATATGATTAAATTAAATCTATCTGAAGGATCAATTGCTTGCTTTTCTTTCATAAATTCTAATAATCCATTATGGATTAGTTTTTTTTTCGAAATTTTTGGAGTAAGCCCATAGAAAATGAGACAATCTTCACTTTTGGTTATTTCCATGCTGAAAATCTCGATATGATACTACTGTTAAAATATTAGAATATAAAAAATGTTATCTTCATTTGATAATATTTATTTAATTTACGTTTAAGAATATTATTAATCCTTGAATGAAATAAAAAGAGAGAAATTTAATGAAAAAAGCTCAACCCATTGATTTAAAACCAATTGAAATAGATACACCTCGTGCAAAGCGCTATAAAAAATTGATTAAATTAACTAAAATTCCAGGTATCAAATTTTTCGCTAAACGCTTTTTTGACATGAAAAATTCTAATGGTTCTCCAATTCCCATCAACGTGTGTTTAGGAACTTATGAAGAAAAAGTATTACCCTTAATTGTAACAGAACATTTTATTAAAAAAGCAAGTCATATAGTAATGATGGATTGTGGATGTCGTTTAGCAAATAACTGCCAAAACCATGACGTTCACCAGGGGTGTACATGGATAGGCCAAGCTTCAGAAAGAATAGACCTTTCAAAATGGCCTAATGCCCGCCATGCAACAATTGAGGAGGCATTGGAACGAGAACGCCTAGCATATGAGAATGGGTTGGTTCCCACTTTAGGTAGACTTCGACCGGATTCAGTAAAGTATGAGGCTTTGCCTGATGATGGCCATTTTATGTCGCTTTGTCATTGTTGCTCTTGTTGCTGCATTTTAAGTGCAATGAAATATGGCTCGTCTGCACTAAAATTTTTACAGAAAATGGAAGGTATTGAGGTAAAAGTTAACAGAGATATCTGCGTTGGTTGTGGAGATTGTTTTAAAGTATGCATATTTGATGCAATGAAAATGATTGATGGAAAAGCTTTTATTGATCAAAATGAATGTATAGGGTGCGGACGTTGCGAAAGAACATACCCTAATGACGCAATAACCATTACATTAGATGACTACAGCCGTATTGACGAATTAATTACCCGAATCGAATCACGTGTTGATGTTACTTAGAGTATAACTTTGCAAAATTAAATGTTAACCATGTTTCTCTAAAAAGGAAAAAAAAATTTTAATATTTGCTTATTCACTGCCCCGAATTAATTTAACCACGAAAATTATAAGAAAAATAGCTCCGATTGTAACACATATAATCGGAATCACCTCTGTAACGATCCCAACCATAAGGCCTTCTGGTGTGCTAATAGAATCTACAAAATCCTGCCAACTTGTAATATTAGGGTAATACCATCCGAATAAAGGCGGTATAATGAACATTGTCACTATAAAAATAACAACTAGAATTATTCCAATAGTAAATGCTGTCCATTTTTTCATAGAAGTTCACTCCTCTTCTTTAATAATATCAGTAAAAAAAATTTAAGAAACTAATAGATTTAAAGGTATCTTAATAATTTTTTCTTTTTTTATCTATTTCTCTTTTTTTCTTTCTTATTTTAACAAAAAATATTGTTTAGAATAAAAAAAATAGTATTTAGGATTTCTATTTTCTTCTTTTCTGCATATAAATGAAAATTATTATCTCGATAATCAGAATAGAAGCTAATCCAATAAAGACAAAATAATATTCGTCTGGAACACGTTCATGCTCTGGAATGTATTTTCCTGGTTTGAAGTCAACAAGCGTTTTTCCCCCATATGAAATCTTATAATAGGAAAGAACTCCCTTAGAATTATATCTTACATTTATATTAATAGCAGCGCTATTGTTTTCAAATCCTAAAGCTGGGATGTCTAGTAAAAAACCATTTGATTGTGCCGTAGCTGCAATATTTGTGTATAATCCACCTTTAACGGTCATTTCTGCAAGGAAATCGCTTACAAGCGATGACCAGCTAATGGTTGTAGGGGCAATAAAAACACTAAACATAGAATACAAACTAAACGAGCGACTTAAATTCATTGTTTGTCTTAAGAAACTTGATGTATCATTCACTATGTACCACATTTCATCCCATTCAAGTCTATCAAATACTGAAAGTATCCATCCAAAAGTTCCATTTACAGGCGTATATGTAATTGTCGTGTTATCATCAGGAGAAAACAAAAGCCCAGTTTCCTCAACGCCTATGGAAGTAACTTTGAGGGGCCAATAGGATTGTGGTGGAGCAAAGCTGTTCCAGTCATTGAAAACGCGTGTTAAGTTAGAAGCTCCTAATGGTACGAGATTATCTAATGTAGCTCCTAAATCATCAGCTATATATGTGTTCCAGTTCTCTGTATATACACTCAGCGCCCATTCATATTCTTCACCATTTTGTATTCCAACATAAGAACCTTGTGCATTCGAAATTCTTATAGAAGGTATAAATAGGAGAACTACAAGAGTTATCAATGTTAAACTTTTCATTTTCTTCATACTTTATCATCTCTTTGGTTTGCTTATTCAAATTAATTTCTAAGCCCTGCCATACTTCTTGAATAATAAGATTCCAGCAAGAATTAACACAAGGCTAAAAATTACAAGAATCATCAAATCCCACCAAATCCTTAAATTACTTAAATCGACACCATAGAAGAGAAGAGTTAAAGCGTCTGACGCGTAATGCAATGGCATAAACATAGTCACTATTTGAGTCTCTGGGGGTAGCGGGTACAAGTTAGCAGCAAGCAGCTGTTGTGGTAGGAGAAAAATCCAAACAATTCCCCCCGCGGCTTTAGCGCTTTTTGAGATAGTTGCCGTTATCAATCCAAATCCAATAGTGGACAATGAGAAAATAACCATAATCACAAATGAAAGGATTATTCCTTCAAGTGTTATGAGCTTCATTCCTCCCATTAAAAATGTGAGAATGAAGATTATTGCCACTTGAATGATTGCCATGATCATATTGGAAATAACATGACTTCCCATGAATTCTGCTGCGGATGTTGGGGTAGTATTAATTCTTTTTAACAAACCTTGTTCTCGATCTTCTGAAAACGATAGGGCAACGGGTATTGCCATGAACAGTCCGCTAATGGCTATGAATCCGGGAACCATGAATTCGAATAAATAACCTGATTGTCCTGTCCATCCATAGTCTTCTACATATATCGATCCAAACGCAAAGCCAAATATTAATATTAGTGCTACAGGAAGTAGTAGTACTATAAACAATGCTGTGGGTACCTTAATAAGGCTTTGTAATTGTATTTTCACGAAAGCAAAAATTCTTTGTCGTTTCATTTTTAGATCCCCTCCATAATTCTTCTTCCCGTGATTTTTAAAAATACTCCCTCCAAGTCTTTAGCATTGTGCTTCTCGATTAATTCTTTTGGTGGTCCTAATGCAACTAGTTTACCGAAATCAATTATAGCAACTCTATCGCAAAGTGCCTCTGCCTCTTCAATGTAATGTGTTGTTAAGAGAACTGTCTTATTCGTGTTCTTTAAAGAATTAATGAATTCCCAGGTTGTTCGTCTGACACGTGCATCCATACCAACCGTTGGTTCGTCCAAAAACAAAATGGGAGGATCACTTATCAAGGCCACAATAAGATTTAATTGTCTTAACATTCCCCCGCTGTATTTCTTTGCTGCTCTATTGCTGGCTTTTGCCAAGCCTAACAATTCCAGAAATTTTTCCATCCTTTCGTTTATTATATCTTTTTTCACAAGATGTAAATTCCCGAAAAGCTTGATATTTTCCTTCGCATTTAAATATTGATAAACCGACGCTTGTTGTGGGCATACGCCAATTAATTCTTTGATCTTGCTAAGGTCTTTCTTAATATTATAACCTCCTACAAATGCGTCCCCTTCGGTTTGGTTTAGCAAACCACATAAGATATTTATTGTTGTTGTTTTTCCCGCTCCATTTGGTCCTAAAAGACCAAAAATCTCGCCCTTGTTTATGAAAAACGAAATTCCATCGACAGCTTTGACTTCCTCAATTACTTTCCTGCCCTTGTAAATTTTTCTCAAATTCTTGACTTCAATAGCATATGGATTATCGGAACCAAATATTAAACCCTTGCTAGCTCGTTTCATATTTTCTGATTTTGACATATTTATATGTCTCAATATTTTTTATTTAATATTTTTAGAATTTATGATGATATTTTTACTTTTTTCTTATATATTTAAGACTTCTTTCTTTTGAACCTCTAATAATAATTTCTCTAATAAGAGCATGCCCACCAACCCCGAAAAAAAATTAACAAATCAAAAGAGAAAGAGAAAAAGAAGACGTTACAGAAAAAAAAAAAAATATGGAAAAAAGCGGTTTATACTAATTTAAAATTGCCAACATTATTTTTTAAGAGATTGAAAACTTAAATATTTACATAGATTTAAGTAATTCCATCATTGTTTTAAGCCTTTCTTCTCTATTCATTCTTTTCATAACCGGATTATGTTCTCCATATAATTCTTTATGAAATAATGGTTTTTGAGCTTTATAGAATATTCCAAGAGTATGAGTATGTTTTTCATTAGATGTAATTAATGCTTCTTCAAAAGTCTCTGGCTCTTTATCGAGAAACTCTATTTTATCACGATATTCCTTCCATGCATGATAAGGAACAGCAGGTTGTAAAACTTCAACAAATGAAAATCCTTTATGTTCGATGGCTTGTACAAGTATTTCAGTTAAATGGTTGAGTTCTCCGGCAAATGTGCGTGCAACAAAAGTAGCTCCTGCTTGAATCATTAAGGATAGCGCTTTAAACGGCTTTTCAATACTTCCTTCAGGAGTTGATGGCCCCTTCCAGCCTCTTTCACTCAAGGGGGTAAATTGTCCTGTAGTGAGAGCATAAACACCATTATTATGCAAAATTAATGTCATATCTTGATTTCTTTTAGCAGCAAACATCGTATGAGCTAATCCTTCCCCTAAAGCATTCCCATCTCCTGAAAACGTTATGACCTTCAAATCAGGATTAGCAAGTTTCATTCCTTGTACTGTAGCTATATCTCTACCATGTAATGAATATAAACCACTTAGATTTAAATAATCAAATATTTTTGCATGGCATCCAATACCAGCAGATATACAAATATTTTCTCTTTTCAATCCTTTTTCTTCAAGTTGCAAGATTGCTTTTCTAACAGCAGTAAGTATTGCAAAATTGCCGCATCCTGGACACCATGTGATTGAAGCATTAGTTTTTAAGCTTTCCATTATTATATGACCTCCATGAGTTTATTGGATAATTCTATTGGATCAAATGGCCTTCCATCATATTTCCTGAATTCTGAATAGAAGTTAATTCCAACCTTTTCTTGAAGCAAATGAGAAAATTGTCCCATTGAGCTCATTTCTACTACTATAGATCGTTCTTCTTTATACTCACTAAGAATCCATACAGGTAATGGATTTAAGTAGATCGGTTGAATTACAGTAGCATTTATTTTTCCATATTTTAATGCTTCAAGTACACTCATTGTTGTTGAACCATATGTAAATATAATAGGTTTTCCCGAACCATAGATATTAACCGTATTTAGAATTTTTAAGTGATTGATGAGCGCATCGACTTTCTTTTTTCTTTTATTATGCATTTTTTCAATTATTTCTGGTTCCTCAGTTGTTATTCCCAACTCATCATGTTCGCAGGAATTATATTTAATTACTTCTTTATTAGGTGGAAATAAAATTGGAGAAATGCCATCATCTGTATCTAGATATCGAAAATAATTTCCACCATCATGAGTTTTTGGTTGTGCCCATTTAGCCTTCTGAATATCAAGATCAACAGTCATACTACTTTCAGATAAATGTTTTTCTGTTAATAAAATACCTGGAGTTTGAAATTTCCATACTAAATCTAACATTTCAGAAGTCAAATAAAAGGCTTCCTCAATAGTTCCAGGAGAGGCAACAATCCGTAAAAATTCTCCATGACCCACACTAAGGGCAAAACCTAAATCTCCTTGTTCTGTATATGTCGCAACTCCCGTTGCTGGACCAGGTCTCATCGATAAAACTATTAATATAGGAGTTTCAGTAATACCTGCCAATGAGATTCCTTCAGCCATAAGAGCAAACCCTCCACCACTAGTTCCAACCATTGATTTTGCTCCAGCAAAGGCAGACCCTAAAGCCATATTAATCACAGCAATTTCACTTTCCGGGTGAACAACTGCTAGATTAAAATCTTCAGCATAACTAGCTAAAAAGTGTAAGATAGATGATGCAGGAGTCATTGGATATGCATAATATATATCTAAACCTCCTGCGATCGCACCGAAACTAATCGCTTCATTTCCAGAAGCTATTGGTCTTTTTATATCTCCCTTAATTAATGAAAATTTATTATAACACGTTGGATAAATCATATCATAGATTGTATCTGCATAAGCAATATTATCTTCAATGCCCCTAGGATATTCATCTCTTATGATTTGGTTCATTCTTTTTTTATCAAACCCTATCGCGGCAGATAATACTGCAACAGCACCCACTCCAAACATTAAATTCTTTAATGGATACTTTTTTGCCTCTGAACTAAAAGGAATTCCAATACCTTGCACATGTTCAATATCATCTGAATTGTAGATCATTAAACCATTATTGATTAAATCATTACTGTGTTTTTCATAACTTTTTTTATCAAAATTTACTGAAACATGAGCTTTTGAGTACTGACTGGTAACTGGCACAGTATCACTACTTACAACTGAAAAATTATGACCACCCCTAATTAGACTCAT
>JAEOSD010000219.1 GCA_016840545.1 Promethearchaeota archaeon | reverse complement strand
AATTCTATTTTTTTAGAATTCAATTTACTACTTAATATATAAATTTAATAATAAGAAAAATTAAATAACTCTAGTGGTATTATTAACACCTTAAATTCTTTAATATACGGTAAAATCGAAATTTTAGGGAGAAAGAGAGATTGGGTAAAACAGTTTATAGAAATAGAGGTCGCAAAAAAAATTTAGTCATTTCAATAGCTGGTGCTCATGGAGTTGGAAAAACTACAATATACAATCTTTTAAAGAAAAAATTAGAAAACAATAATAAATTTAAATTTTTTCCGGAAAGATATAAAAAAATACCTCCTTTTCCATTTGGATCTTCTGATAAACAAATTGCTTTTAGAAGTGAAATGCATTTTCTCCAGCAGTTTATTAAAAGAAATCAAAACATTCTCAATTTTGATAGATTATACAAAGGAAGGATAATTATTTTAGATCGAACTCCTAAATGTGTATTAATTTATTCTAAAAGTCTAAAACTTAAAGAAAACGATTATAATCTTATATATGATATGTTTAAATCAGTTAAATGGCGAGAAGATTATATTATTTATCTTAATGCCTATCCCGAGACGATCCTTAAAAGAATTATACAAAGAGGTTCATTAGAAAAGATAAGAAGAGAATGGAATGAATATGAGAAAGTATATCTTATGAAAATTCTTTCCCATTATGAACAGATGTTATTATCACAAGATCAATCAGATAAGTTATTTATTATTGATACTGAAAAACTTTTAGAAGATGATGTAGTTAAAGAAATTGAAGAGATTATTACACAAATATCAGGTTACTCTTTTAAGAAGCTAGAAAAAATTCCATCTACTCAAACAACTTTGAGTGATTTTTTAGTTTAAACCATAATAAAATATATTAGTATAAATTTTATTTGTATATTTAAGAATAGATAAAAAGTATTGCTATTAATAAAAATTAAACCTAAATGAGTTTTTGACTAAAAATGTCTTCACTTGTTCAAGATGTTAGAGAAAAAATGATGAATATTCTTAAAATCGAAGAAGACAGAACAGATTTAGAGAATTTAGCTGTATTATCAAGAGTCGGAATGAAAGTTGCTTCCGCCTTATCTTCAGAATTAGATGCTGATGCTACATCTGCTTCAAGTACTGCATTAATTGATTTAGGATTAAGATTAAGTGAAGCTACGGCCCATGGAGCCTTAACAGAGATTATCCTTCATAATACGTCAGGTTATAGTATATTATTAGCAATAAATGATGAATATATTGTATTTGGAGGATTAAAGAATGTCTATCGAATTGGATATTATTTAGGATACCTCCGTGAATTAGCTAAAAAGTTAAATCGGCTAATATCAGGTGATGAAATAACAGAAATGACCCTTTCACTAGAAGAATCTGAAAGACAAAAATTAGTAAGAGAACAAGATCAAGAGGCTGCAGCAATAAAAATCCCTTCACTTGAAGAAGATAAAGCTGCCTTAGATGATCTATTGGGATTTCTTGATAATTGGGAAAAGGAAGGAATAGCGGCTGAGGAATTTGAAGAAAAGGCAGAAAATAATATTGTTTCGATTCCAAAATCAGTTGGGTTAGATTATGAAAAAATAATTGAACACACTCCTACAACTGAGGAGAATGTTGAATCACCTCAAATTTCAGAAGTATCTGGGGCGGAATTTAAGGTTTATGATGATGAAATCCCTCCAGTTCCTCTTGAAGATTATACACCTATGGAAATTGAGGAAGATACCAGTGCCAGCGAACCGCAAATTGTACAAGAACAACAAGTTCCAGAAGGATTGCCTTCTCTTGATGATTTATCCCCCCCAAAATTAGAATCCCAGATTATAGAAACCGCTTCTGAATATGATATAGAATTTGTTTTAGATAAAGAATCAGAGACTTTTGAATCTGTTTTGAAAGATTTAGGATGGGACGAGGAAGACGAGTAAAACCAAAAAGATTAAAATCATTAAGCTAAAAATCTTAATTTAAAAATATCTTTTGTCTTTAAGAGTTACTTTCACATTTAGAGCTTCAGGTCCTTTACCGTCTTTAGATTCTTTTAATTCGAATTCAACGTGATCTCCGATATCTAATTTTTTGAAGCCTTCCATATCTATGTTAGAAAAGTGTACAAAAACTTCTTCTTGTTCATCAGTGGTTATAAAACCATAACCTTTTCGATAATCAAACCATTTTACAAAACCAGTCTTTCTTTTGCTCATAAATTTTTCTCCTAAACTATTAAATTTCCTATTTTAAGATGACGTAAAAATTAATTAGGAGAAGAAACTTTGATTTTAAAATTTTTTTAATAAGATTTGA